>CALVRP010000017.1 GCA_944358665.1 uncultured Bacilli bacterium | reverse complement strand
ATTTAAATAAAATTCGTCTTTTCCACGTGTCTGTTGGTGCCGCACAAAATAATGATAATTTATTTGTTAATTTTTTAAATTCTTCTAAAGTCATAAAACCTCCTAATTTATAAGTATATTTTAATTTAGTATACTATTAAGAATTTTTAAGCCATAAAAACATAAAAAGCACTCGAAAAGAGTACTTATTTTCTAAGTCCTAAACTTTTAATGATTTCACGATATCTAGTAACATCTTTATTCTTTAAATAGTTAAGCATACTTCTTCTATGTCCAACTTTTTTAAGAAGACCTCTTCTAGAATGGAAATCATGTGGATGCGTTTTTAAATGTTCTGTTAAGTCACTAATTTCTTTAGTTAAAATAGCAACTTGTACTTCAGCAGAACCTGTATCGCCTTCACTTCTAGCATATTTTTTAACAATTGCTTGTTTTTCATCTTTTGTTAATGCCATAAATATTCTCCTTTCTTATTATAAATTCGCTTATACCTAGATATAAAGATGGAGTTCTTTAAATCCACGAATAAGTACAGTATTAATATACACTAATTAAAAGGAAAAATCAACCTTTTAATTCATATATTTTTGCATTTGTTTCATCATTTGATTAACTTGCTTTTGACTAGGTGTTCTTCCCATACCACTCATCATAGCTTTAATCATTTGTTCATTAATTGGTGGATTTTCTTTAAGTTGTTTTTTAAATATCTTTCTAGCTACTAAAAAACCAATAATAAGACCAACAACTAACCCACCAACGATTTGTAATAGGTCAATAAAAAATGCTCCCCAATCCATAATATCAATTCCTTTCTTATCTTATTTTACTAAAAAATCATTGCTTTTTCAAGGAAATTACAACAATTCTTTTATTTTACATTTAATACTATCTTTATCAAAATTAAAAGCTTTTAAAACGTCTTCTGCTTTACCACTTAAACCAAAACTATTTAGTGTTATTAAATATTTATCATTAGATACAAATTTACGAAGATGATAATCATTACTAGCTTCAATAAAGAATCGTTTTGTTCCCACTGGTAAAATATTATATTGATATGTTTTATCCTGTTTATTAAAAAGTTCTACTGAGGGCATACTAACAACTCTAAGGTCATATCCTTCTTTTTCAAGTTCTTCTGAAATATTAACAGCTACTTCTACTTCACTACCAGTCGCAATTAAGATTGCATCAATTTTTTCTTTTTCTTTTTTAACAATGTAAGCTCCTTTAATAACATTATCTTCTTTAGTACCACTTTGATTATATGTTTTGGCTTTTGAAAGTATGAGGGCACTTGGAATTTTTAAAGTTAAAATTGCTTTCCAAGCTCCAAAAACTTCTTTAAAATCTGCTGGGCGATATACGGTAAAATTGGGAATACTTCTAAGCATAGATAGCTGTTCAATGGGCTGATGCGTTGGCCCATCTTCACCAACATTAATCGCATCATGCGTAAAAATATAAGTAACTGGCTGCTTCATTAAAGCACTCATTCTAATTGCCGGTTTTAAATAATCAGAAAAAGTTAAAAATGTTGAGCAAAATGGCATATACCCGGTTAAAGCAAGCCCATTTGATATAGCGCCCATCGCATGCTCACGAACTCCATACCAAATATTTTTTCCTTGGTAATTATTATAACTAAAATTTCCTTCATCATCTAAATAGGTTTTGGTAGAACTAGATAAATCAGCACTCCCACCAAATAATAAGTCAGTTTTTTCTGATAAATAATTCATAATTTTATGATTACTATCTCTAGGTGCTTCTTCTCTAGGAATATCAAAAGGAATATTGTTTATGAAATTAATATTTTTATTATAAAAATTATTTATTCTTTCATCTTTACCCTCTAATTCATTATTAATGTAATTATTGTATTTTTTCTTCCAAGCAATATATTTATCTCCACTTCTTTTTTTTATTTTTTCTTTAAAGAAATTAAGGGCATTTTCATTAACATAAAAATCTTCCGCAGGAATATTTAATTTGGCTTTTAACTGTTTTATATCATCATTATCAAGTGGTTTGCCATGAACTTTATTAGTGTTTTCTAAAAGAGAGCCCTCCCCTAAAAGGGTATTTACTTTAATTAAAGCAGGAAGCCCCGATCTTTTTGCTTTATTTATTGCCTTATCAATTTCTGACGGCTTATTTCTGGTTGTAATTACAAACCATCCCATGGCATCAAATCTTTCGCAAACGTCTTCCGTAAAAGCATAATTAGTCTCTCCATCCAAAGACATTTTATTACTATCATATAAAACAATTAAATTATTTAAATTTAAATTACCGGCTAAAGAAGCCGCTTCATAACTAACCCCTTCCATTAAATCACCATCACCGCATAAGGCATAAACATAATAATCAATAATATCAGAATTAAAAAGGGTGTTTTGTAAATGCTTTTCTCCTATAGCTAAGCCAACGGCCGTCGCGATTCCTTGCCCAAGGGGGCCAGTACTAACATCTACGCCTGGTGTTACACCATACTCAGGATGTCCTGGGGTTTTAGAATTTATTTGTCTAAATTCTTTTAAATCATTAAGCGTCAAAAAACCACACATATATAAAGTAGCATACAACAAAGCCGAACCATGGCCAGCGGACATAACAAAACGGTCCCTATTAATCCAATTTGTATCTTTTACATTTATATTCATGTGGTTAGCGTAAACAGTATATATAATTGGAGATGCTGATAGAACGATCCCAGGATGACCACTACCAGCTTTATTAATCATATCTATTCCAAGTGATTTTAAATTTGCTATAACATCTTTTTCCATATTATCCCTCTTATTCTAATATCTAAATATTATTATAGCAAACTTTTTATTTTTTTTAAATATAAATTAAATATTTATATTAACGGTAGGATTGTCCTCCTCTTCATCAAATGTTTTTGGAGTATCAGCTCCGATATAACAAGTTCCTATTACCATAATAGCAAAAACTATAATCCATTTATTTTTAATTATTTCTTTCATTTTTACCACCCTTTCTATTTTTGAAAAGCGCTTTTCTTTTACATTCTAATCATAACACGAACAAACATTCGTGTCAAGGTGTTTTCAAACAAATGTTTGACTTTTTTTAAAAAGTGTGTTAAACTGTGTACAGAAGATAAAAGGAGGATAAAATGGAAAAACTAACTAAAAGGCAAAATGATGTTTTAACTTATGTAAAATCATATATAGTATCACATGGCTACCCCCCAACAGTAAGGGAAATCGGTAAAGCTTTAGATATTTCTTCACCGGCAACTATTCACGCCCATTTAACAAATCTCGAGAATAAAGGATTTATTAAAAAAGACAGTTCTAAAAATAGAGCTATCGAATTATTAGTTAAAAATGAATTTGAAGAAGAAAATGAAAAAATTGCTGAAGTTCCCCTACTAGGAATGGTTACCGCCGGAAGTCCTATTGAAGCAATTGAAATGCCAAACGAATTTTTCTCATTACCAGTAAGTTTACTTCCTAAAGGGAAAGAAGTTTTTACCTTAGAAGTAAGTGGTACTAGTATGATTAATGCTGGAATACTAGATGGCGATATTGTTATTGTTGAAAGAAAAAATACTGCAAGAAATGGTGAAATTGTCGTTGCCATGACAGACGAAAATGAAGTAACTTTAAAAACATTTTATAAAGAAAAAGATCATTTCCGTTTGCAACCAGAAAATGATACAATGGACCCTATTATTCTAGACAATGTTACAATTTTAGGTAAAGCAATTGGCTTATACCGCAAAATATAAGAGCTTAGTATATTAACTAAGCCTTTTATTTTGTATCTATTTTTTTCTTGAAAACGAATTTAACGTCCATTTCATCTGCAGAAACATCGATTTTATCTATTCGCTGCTGAATATCTTTTAATTGGTTATCTATCTTTGTTCTTTGATCCATAAGTTCCAATAACTTTTCATCGTCAATTGTTTCCTCGTTTAGAAATGTACCATTTTGATATTTATCTAGTTCGTAATATAAGCCCTCTTAATTGTTTGTGAATTATCTAAATCAATCCTTTTAACATCTTTTTTTACAATTTTATCTTTATCCTCTTCTTTATTAAAATCATCAAAACTCATTAGTTCATTTTTATTTTCCGTTATTTCCATCTCCTTTATTTTTTGTTTTCTTATATTGTTTTGGCTTTTCTCCTATAACCCCTTCTTCAAACGTTTCCTCTTTTTCTTCTATTATACCAGGAATAGCATTATCCCCTATTTTGTCTTCAATATTTTCTTTTAATCTTGTAACTTCTGTCTCTTGCTTTCGAATATTTTGAAGTTTCTCATTATTTTTAATAATTTTATCATTAAGCATGTCAATATTACCTTTAGTTTCTCGTAGATTTTCTAATATTTGTTCTTTTTTTAACTCAATAACATTATTCTTTCTTCATAAGAAACACCATATTTTTTTTCTAATTTCTTTTTATATTTATCTTGTTTTTTGTTTATTTTTTTTAATAGTTTGTTGTTTTTCTTCAAAGCCTTATTTGAGGTTAAATTATAACGTTCTAATAAAATTTCTTCAAAAAAGTTTGCGATTCTAAGAGGTATTCCTAAAAGCACTAGACCATAGATACAAATAACAACCATTAATTCCATGGGAATATTAAGTGTTGTAAGTATTAATAGTGGAGTGAAAAATACTGCTGCGAAGATAAGAACTGTAATCCAAAAGTCAGCAAATTTTCCCCCAAAATGTTTAAGCACTTTGGGACTTGTACAAGGATAATCCTTCCTAACATCATAATTGCGATAGGGATGCTTAATTATATATGTCGACTGGCATAAGCAACATTCTTCAGCATGTTTTAATTCTTCAATTTTTTTAATATACCTATTATTTTTATTTACTACACGACTTTTATTAATTTTACTCAGCTGTTCTTCTAAATCAGAAACCTTACCTATATTTAATGCTAACTCGGTTTTTAATTTACTCTGCTCATCTTCTAACTCTTTTTTTTCATCTCTAATCCTATTTAATTTTTCTAAAACTTCCTGATACATTCTAATTAGCTTGGTATCAGTATACCCAAGATTTCCTTCACTATTTTTGTTTTCTCTATTTGCATATTTTCCCATACTAACCAAAACCTTCCCAAAGTTTAATGTAATGCTTATTATACAGAAATTAAGTTTTTTGTCAACTAATCCCTTGAAAAACAAAAGAAAAAGCACTATTTCTAGCGCTACTGTTTATAACTCAAAGACATTATATAATTATCGTTTTCATATACTGCGGCAATTACATCAGTTAAATCAATTTTCGTATATTTATCAGTTTCCATCCAAGTATAACCGTTATCTAAACTATATTTATAAGTATAAGTTTTATCATTAGGACTACTTGGATAATCAATTACTAACTTATTATTTTCTTCTTTTATTTCAATACTATCAGTAACTTTAATAAGTCTTTTCCTAGTTGTTTTATTACCAGAAGAATCTGTTGCTTTATAAGTAATAACATAATCCCCACTGACTGGCATTAAAGTATTATCATAGGTAAATGTTACTTCACCAGAATTATCAGTAACAATTACACCTTCTTCTAAATCGTAGGATAAAGCTTCTGCACCAGTAATGGTTTTAGTTTCCGGAAAACTAATTTTAGGTGAAGTACTATCAGTGACAATTACTACTCTGCTCACGGTTGTTGTAAGACTTTTATTATCAGGGTCAGTAACTGTATAATTTATTTTATAAGTATTAAATTTACTAGTGTCTAAAGAAGTCACAACATGATTTCCTTCATATATTGTTTTAACAACATAATTAGAAACATTTTTACCGTTTTGTGTCGTAGCTACTACGCCTTTTTCTTCGTACTCTTCATTCATTTGAACATATTCAGTATAACTACCATTTAAAGTAATTTCTGGTTTATCAGTTTCTTCATATTCAACATAAACAGCTTCTTCTTCAGGAATAAAATTTTTAACTATTAAAATAACAACAATAGCAACTAAAATAATAAAAACTAAAGCTACTACTTGCGGTAGCGTAAAGCCATTTTGATTCATAAAAATCACTCCAGTGTATTTTCTAAAACTTCATAACTGAAATTTCCATTATTGTTAGTAACTCTAATAGTAGATTCAGGGTTAAGAGGATTACCCGTTTTTGGATTATTAGCTTCTAGTGGTAAATAACCTTCATCTTGTAACTTTTTTAATGTTATCGTTACCGTATCACCATTATTTTGCGGAAGTTCATCAAGATGCTCCGCATAATAACTTTTAGCCCCTTTAATCATCTGATTTAATTGCGTCTCATAAAGTTTCTCATCACTTTCGTTTATACTGTTATTAACAATTGGCGCAGCAATCAAAGCAATTATTCCAAGTATTGCAATAACGCCAAGCAATTCTGCTAAGGTAAAACCTTTTTCCATATTATCACCTAATATAATTATAAATACAAAAACTAGCTTAGTCAAGTAGCTAGTTTTCAGGTTCAAAATCTTCTAAAGTACCATTTTCAGTAACTATTTTATTTACTTTTTCTTCAATATTTTTAAGCTGTTCATCACATTCTTTAACTAATTTCATAGCTTTAGTATATTTTTCAATCGATTCATCCAATGAAACTTCACCACTTTCAAGTGATGCGATAATCTCTTCTAATTCTTTTACTTTATCTTCAAATTTCTTTTCCATTTTCTTCCTCCATATCTATAACTTTAGTATTAATAATACCATCGTTTACTTTTATATTTAAAATGTCATCTTTTTTAACATCCTTAATATTTTTAACAATTTTATTCTTATTATAAGTAACACTATAGCCTCTACCAATGATTTTTAAAGGATTTAAAAGATCTAATTTGCTAGCAATATTTTTAACTTGGACCTCTTTATCTTTATATAAAACTTTAGGATTTGTAAGAACATAACTGTTTTTTAAGTATTCTAGTTTAGTCTTATGGCTACTTAAATTATTATAAAAAAGCTCATTTATTCTTTTGGCCATAGAAGCAATGCTTTCCTTAGGTGTTATATATATATTTTGCGGATTATTTAAAATATAACTTTGTTTGATATTTTTTAATTTTTCTTTTTCCTTCTCAACTTTTTGAATTATTAAAGTATTTAGTTTATCACTTATTAAAGATACTTGTTGTTTTTTGTTTTCAAACATTACCATTGGGCTTTTTATAACATAAGAACTTTTTAAAGCATCTAAATATAATTTTTGATAATTGATTTTTTTATTAATGGCTTCTTTTAGTCGTATTGCTAACTGATCAATATGTTTGGTTAAATCAAGCATATTAGGTACAGCTAGTTCAGCAGCTGCCGTTGGCGTTGGTGCCCTTAAGTCCGCTACAAAATCACTTATAGTAAAATCAATTTCATGTCCAACCGCACTGATTGTAGGAATATCACAATTATAAATTGCTCTAGCAACAATTTCTTCATTAAATGGCCATAAATCTTCAATTGAACCGCCACCACGGCCAACTATTAAAACATCTAAATTATAATCTTTAGCTCTTTCAATATTTCTTACAATGTCACTTGCCGCATTCTCTCCTTGTACTAAAGTTGGAAATAAAATCGTTTCACATATTGGAAATCTTCTTTTAATTGTCGTAATTATATCTCTAACAGCCGCTCCGGTACTTGCTGTTATAATTCCAACTCTTTTAGGAATTTTAGGTATTGGTTTTTTATGGTTTTTATCAAATAAGCCTTCGTTAGCTAATTCCTTTTTTAACTTTTCAAAAGCGACATATAAATTTCCCATACCATCTTCTAACATTTCATCAACATATATTTGATAACCACCAGTTGCTTCATAAATGCTTATATGACCAGCTACTAATACCTTAGATCCATCTACTGGAGTAAAATTTAATTTACTGGCTTTAGTTCTAAACATAATCGCATTTATTTTACTATTTTCATCTTTAATAGAAAAATATAAATGTCCTGTGGTATGAGCTTTAAAATTAGATATTTCACCTTTGATAAAAACTGCTTTTAAATTATTGTCCGCATCAAATTTAGCTTTTAAATATCTTGTAATAGCTGTTACTGTTAAGTATTTTTCATTCACGATTTCACCTACTTATTATGATATATTTTATCTAAAACCCCGTTAATCATTTTTCTAACACTGTCATCACTATATAATTTAGCAAGTTCCACCGCCTCATTAATAGCAACAACATCCGGTGTATCTGTATATAAAAGTTCAAATATACCAATTCTAAGAATAGCTTTATCAGTATTACCAAGACGGTTAATATTCCAACCATCTAAGTATTTATTGGCTATTTTATCTATTTCTTCTTTATAAGTTATTACTCCGTAAACAATATCTTTAACAAATTCATTTTCAACTAAAGACACCTCTTTTATTACTTCATTTAATTCATAAGGAATATCACCTTTTTCGTATATATCAATTTGATATAAAATGGTCATACATTGTTTTCTAAGCTCACTTCTATTTTGCATCTCTATCACCTTTTTCAATTATACCATAAAAAAAGAAAAGAATTACTATTTTCTTTAAATTTATTAATTTGTTTTAATCCACTTTTCTCCGCTTCCTTGGTGCAATTTTACTAAATACCAAATATTAACATAAATAAACAAAACAATAAACATTATCCAACCAATAATCGGAATAATAAAACATAAAATCCATGCATATGGATAAGCATAAATTTCACTACCGGGAACCTCTAGTTTTTTACAAACATTAGTTAAGGTTTGCATATAAAAGATAAAGAACATTACCATAGCTGGGAAGAAAAACAAAATAATCCCTAAAGCCCAATAATACCACTTAGCATACCAGGCATTCTTATTATAAACTTCTAATAAAGCTCCTAAGAAAAAAACAGAAATACCTGTTGTTCCAATTCCTAGTAAAAGCCAAGCCCACCAGTTTTCTCTTTTTAAAATACTCATAAACGCCTCCTATATTATGATTTCCCTGAAAAAACTATTATTTACAATAACCTTCGCCTGGTTTATCCCCCTCAACATATTCTTTGTCAATTAGAGCGCAAGAAGACTTGGTCATTGAATCTTGTAAATAACCTCCAAATAATTTTACAACACTTACTACAATAACGCTGATAACTGCAATAATAAGTAAATATTCTACCAATGCTTGCCCTCTATTATTCAATTTATTCATGTTATCCTCCTAAAACCACCTATAATCTAATATCATTATAAATTATTTTTAAACAAAAAGCAAGTGCAATATATACAATCAAGCAAGTTTTGTGTTATAGTATGAATAAGGTGGTCTTATGAAAAATATTGAAATTAGAGAAATGCATGGCTTTTGGCAAAATTTTAAAGGCTTAATGGGCACACAAAATATCAATTATGCTATTAAAATAAGGTGTAATGGTATTCATACTTTTTTTATGAAAGAACCTATTGACATAATAGCTACTGATAAAAATGGAAATATTTTACATATTTGGTACAATGTAAAACCATGGAAAATTATCATGCCAAAGAAAAATGTTTATTATACATATGAATTTCCTATTAATGTAATAAACTTTAAAATTGGTGATAAATTAAAATAATCCTTATGAATTTTCATAAGGATTTTATAATAAAAAAGTTAGTGATCTATTCTGGATATACACTAACTTGCTTTTTATCACGGCCAACACGTTCGAATTTAACAATACCAGCTATTTTAGCAAATAAAGTATCATCTTTTCCAATCCCTACGTTAACGCCTGGATAAATTCTAGTTCCTCTTTGACGGTATAAGATACTTCCTCCGCTGACTCTTTCGCCATCAGCAGCTTTGGCACCTAATCTTTTTGACTCAGAATCACGGCCATTTTTAGTTGAACCTTGTCCTTTTTTATGAGCAAAAAGTTGTATGTTTAATTTAAGTAACATGAGTTACACCTCCTCATTTATTTCAATATTATTTTTATATTGGCTTTTTAGTTCTTTTAAAAGCTCTATCATATTTAAAATAATAGTGTCTGTGATTTTATCATGACTTAATATATCTATTATTAATAATCCATCCGATTCTTTATAATTAAGTGCTTCTTTATTTAACCTTAAAGCAGCATTAATGCTTGTTATAACAATACTGCTTACAGACGCACAAACAATATCTTTGCCATAATCATCATACATCGCATGACCACTTATTTTAATCTGATTTTTATTTATTTTTATTTTTATCATAATCTAAGCACTAACTTTAGTAATTTCAACTTTTGTATAAGGTTGACGATGACCTTGCGTACGACGATATTTCTTTTTAGCACGATATTTAAATACGGTTATTTTTTTAGCCTTACCATGTTTAAGAACTTTTCCCTCTACTTTAGCTCCTTCAACATAAGGCATTCCGCTTTTGCCACCAACCATTAATACTTTGTCAAAATTAATAGTTTTTCCTTCACCGGCATCTAATTTTTCAATATATAAAACAGTACCCTCTTCAACATAGTATTGTTTTCCGCCAGTTTCGATAACTGCCTTCATTTTCATACCTCCTTTTAAATCTAAGACTCGCCATTAAGGTAGTATTTAAACTTTTAAAACCTTTTTTGTGCGGTTGTAGAGTGAGGCTCTACACAATTAATGATTTTATCACATTCTATCTTTAAAGTCAAATCTTTTTTTCAAAGCTTCTCTTTCGGTAATATATTTATTATTTTTATAAAAAAGATGTTTATAATCTCTTTTCATTTTTTTGAGATTTTCACCTTTTATTACTTTTCTTTTTTTAAACTTTATATGATGATTATACCTTTCTAATAAAAATAAATTAAATAAATTATTATGATTCTTATATTCATGATAAACTTTTAAAGAGATAAAAATAATAATTAAAACAAATAGCAAGCTGATTTTTACTTTAATTATTAAAATTACAAGAGTAAACACTGATATATATATACCCAAAAGATGGCTAGTTTTAAAATTTGTAATTTTATTTAAAATAATATTAACAAGGCGTGACCCATCTAAAGGAAAAATTGGCAATAAATTAAAGCCTAAAATTACTAAACTATATTCTAAAGCTACCTGGCCATAAAAAATATATAAAAAATAAGTGCCAATAAGCTGGAAAATAGGCCCCATAATAAGAATGATAAATTCTTCTTTAAGTGGTCTATTAATTTTTTCATGAAAAAGGGTTAAGGCCCCAAAAGGAAGTAACATGACTTTTTCAATATTCCATTTATAAAATATGGCCGCTAAGATATGGCCAAGTTCATGAATTAAAATAATTAAAGTAAATAATATAAAGCCCTTAAAATGACCTGTAATAGCACTTATAAATGCGGCAATATAATAAAAAGGATGAATTTTAAATATATTCTTTATAATCTAAATATTCTCCATCTTTAGTAAATACCATATATAAAGTATTGTCTTTAGCTGCTCCGATTGTCGCCCCAGCTTTTACATAATCATATAAACTAACACTAGTAGTATCTAAATTACTATACCAAATTTCGACGTTATCTGGCCTTTGCAAAATAATAGTATTGCCATAACCCTCTTTTTCGCCAGCAAAGACAATAAGACCACTAGATGTTGCCGGAATAAGATAATCACTATCTAAAGTTAATTTAACACCATCTTTGTATTTTTCATCTTTTTGATACTCTAAAGTTGTCGCACTAACTAATTGTTCCTCCTCCTCTTTTACAAAGGGCAAAGATGAACCAAAATATTTTTCATATAAATCATTTATTTTGGCAAAACTGAAATTATTTTGAAAAACTGTTTTATATACTTTTTCTTGTAATGATGGATTTGATTTTAAAACTATTAAACTTATTAAACAAATTACAATTAACAACAAAAAACGATTTAAATATTTCAGAAATTTATTTTTATGTTCTTTTTTCTTCTTTGCCATATTATCACCCTATTATAATCTACTCTAAATAATTCGGGTTTAGAACAAATAAAAAAATTAATGTTTACTTGGAAACTCTATAATCCTTGCTCCTTTTATTTTTTTTGCTATTTTTTTCTCTGAATTACTAAGTTTACGTAAACTATTAATTATTCTCGCTTTAGAAACTTCATATATTCTTTCATTATCATCAATAGCTTCTATTAAATCAGATATTTCAACTATTTCTTTATTATAAAATTTAGCTAAGGCAAAACTTCTAGTAAGTAAACTAACGATTAAATCTGGATTATTTACTTTATCTAAATAATGCCGGTGCTTGCTATCAGTAAGGTTTATAAGACATTCAATAACTTCATTTTGTATATATACATCATCTAAGAAAAACATTCCCATCTCCAAACATAATTTATCAATAACATTCAAACAAATATCTTTTAATGTTTCATTATCAGGTTCTTTTACTTTAACAACCTCAAATCTTCTTTTTAAGCCAGTATTTGGTTTAATGTAATCTTCATATTCTTCAATTGTTGTAGCCCCAATAACAGTAATTTTTCCACTATCTAAATATGGTTTTAAAATATTGGCCATATCATTACTAGCATTACTGCCTTTTCCAGCTCCAACAATCGCATGAATTTCATCGATAAATAAAATTATATCCTTATCTTCTGATAATTCTTCTAATAATTTTGTTAACCTTTCTTCAAACATTCCTACATATTTACAACCACTAACTAAAGCCGCCACATTTAAAGAATATATTTTTTTATTAAGAAAAACTTCAGGTACATCTTCTTTAGCAATACGATGAGCAAGCCCTTGAACAATTGCAGTTTTACCAACTCCAGCATCGCCAATCAAGATGGCTGATTTATTAGGAATCAATAAAGAAACCATTAATTTACGAATTTCTTCATCCCTACCATATGATAAATCAACGTTATAAGGATTAACGCCAAGTTCTTCTAAAATACCATTATTATCAACTAACGATTTCTTTTTTTTGGTAAAACCAAGTTCAGGTTTTATAGAAACTCTTTTTTTCTCTTGATTATTTAATTTTTCAAAATGATTGTATTCTTCTAATTCCAATTTGTTTTCTATCATAATACCTAATTTAGAATTAATTAAATCACTATATGTTTCAAGTTTTAACTTTGCACTTACATCTTCAAAAAAAGACGAGCAACATTCATGAGGCAATAATAGTCGACTAGTTAAATCTGTCGGACTAATTTCTCTAGTATAATAACGCGACTTTTTATCAGAAATTAGTATAACTAATTCTACTAATTCTTTAGTATAATCTTGTTTTTCTTCTTTACTTTCATTTAAATTTAAAGAAAGGGCATCGATAACCTTTTGATAAGTAATATCAAAATCATTTAGTAAATTACGAGCATCATTATCTTCTTTCAAAACACCTAAAAACAAGGACAAACATTTTTTATCTTGTAAATTATATGGTGTTTCTTCAGCCATACTTAAAGACACTTCTTTTATTTTCTCATATATTTTACTAGCAGATAAGATAATTTGATCTATCTCATAAGAAAACGTACTCTTTTGTTCGTTATTCATAGTATTCCCCCCCTAAAACTTGTGTTTATAATAACACAAGCTATTTTTTTAGTCAATATTATATTTATTCCAAATAAAAACCACGGTTACTAAATAACTGTGGTTTGTCAATACTCTGTGAAAAGACCAATTCCTTAGTCCTTTATTTAATGTTTTTTAAATTATATAAAATATTTAAAGCTTCCATTGGCGTTACTGTAAGTGGATCAATTTTTTCTAATTCTTCCTCTACTTTTGATTTACTTGGAATTAAATCATCTATAGGTAAAGCTTCCTGAATATGTGCATCTCTTTTCTTTTCATTATTTTCATAAACTTTTAAAATCTCGTCAGCTCTTTTGATTAAAGAGTCTGGCAGGCCAGCAAGACGAGCAACGTGAATACCGTAACTTTTATCAACGCTACCTGGTTTTATTTTATGAAGAAAAGTTATTTTACCATCTTCTTCATAAGCACTAACATGAATGTTACGAAGAGACTTCAAAGTATCTTCTAAATCAGTAAGTTCATGATAATGGGTTGAAAAAAGGGTTTTTGCTTTAACATACTTATGAATATATTCAATAATTGATTGAG
>CALVRP010000016.1 GCA_944358665.1 uncultured Bacilli bacterium | reverse complement strand
AATAAACTTTATCAATTTTTGAAATTATTTCTAAATAATCATTAGGATATTTATTTTTTATTTCTTCAATAATACTATCACTTAAAGTAGAATGTTCGTCAACACTCTCTAAAAAATAGAAATATGCCAATGAACGCAAACCACAATTTAATTTTTCTAAATCGTTGTTTGTTTCTCTTGATTTTTCTAAATAGTAAATTGTTCTTTCTCTAATTTTGCCTAAAATAATATCCAATTCATTTGATGATATCTCGTCTTTTAAAACCTTAAGAATTGACAAAATATCTTTTGGAAAGCTCTCATCTTCTATAGCTTCAAACATCAATCTGCTTCTAAATGCTCTATTAGTAATTGTGTTTTCCAAAATATTCTTATAATTTTTAAATTCTTCCAAACTAATCATCTTTATCACCTTTATTCCCTTCCTTAATTGCAAGACAAACTCTATCAGAATTTTCTTTAGATAATCTTTTTAAGAACTTATATCTATTAACATTATCCCATATATCAGCTAAATTTTCACTAGTTAAATCACCTATGTAGCTATCTTTTATAAATGGACAACAATAAACTTTACCATTAGGATCTATAGTAACTCTAGCAACACCTGCAGTACATTTCCAATTATCATTTCCAATATATTCATCTTTATCTTTACTTAATGAATATACTTTTCTAATACCATCTTCATCAGGGACCTCGGAGTAATATATATATCCAAACTCTGGATGCACTTTATACAAAATAGATAATTTATCTTTTAAAGCAAGCTGATCTTTTAAACTAATTTTTAAATCTTTAGTTGCATTACCCTGCACTATTAAATTAGATAACTGCACATCTTTTACACCCATTGTTTTTAGAAATACAACCATATCAATAACATCATCATAATTTAACTTATTAATAACAGTATTTGTAACCACTGGATAACCCTTATTAATTGCATATTTCATACCTTCGATAGTTTTATCAAAAGTATTTTTACCTCTTATTTTTTCGTGATTTTCTTTAAGTCCATCTATGCTAACGTAAAATAAAAGTTTATTTTTATCTCTAACAGTAGAATCTATTTTATCTATTAATTTTTTTAAGAGTAAAGCATTAGTAAAGACATCAACCTTTATATCATTTTCTAAAAGTTTTTTTATTACATTTTCTACACCATTATAGGTTAAACATTCTCCACCAGAAAGTGTTACCTCCATAACATTGGAATTAATAATAGTATTGACTATTTCCATAACTTTGTCATAATCTAATTCGAATCCATCAAGTTTTCCTAAATAACAATGTTTACAATGCAAATTACATTTGTTAGTTATTTTCCATTGAAATTTAATTGGAGTTGATAAAGATAAGTTATCTTTATAATAATCTTTTGAAAGTATTTTATTTTCTATTTCTTTATACATAATTTTTATATCTCTTTTTTTATATCCCACTTTTTCCGAAATATAATCAATATCATATTTTTTATCAAACATATCTAACAAATCATAAGTTAAATCATTTACTACATAATATTTACTATTCCATAGAATAAGATTTCTATCTTCTTTTAACTTTCTTTTTAGCATTATTTTTCCTCCTCTATCAGTTTATCTCTATATAACGATAATATTAGGTCCATATCTTCTATAAGATTAATCGGTTTTGTCCCTTCGTTTAAAAGCTCAATGACTTTTAGTGTTTCTTTATTAAATTTTCTTGGTGGTGTTGATAGGTTAATAAACTTTCCTTTTTCAGATCTTATCAAAGAAATATTAACTTTCATTTTTTTATTTTTAATTTTATTCCACATTTCTTCTTTCTTTCTATCAACATTATAATCATTAAATTCTGTTATTTTTTTATTTAGTTCTACCTTACAGCCACATCTACATTTTGATAAGTATTTACAAGATTTACAATATGTTGGTATCCAATTAAACTTTCTGTAATTTTTCAATTCTTTTTGATTCCATATCTTATCAAAAGATGTATTTTTAATATTACCAAGAATATTAGTTGAACTAGGACATATCTTAACATCACCACTATATGAAACACTTGCAAATAAATATCCTGCACCACATCCGTGCGATAAATATTCATATCTATCTTCTAATAAACAAGTAGCAATACAATCGTTTATTCCAAAGTTGTAATTCTTTTTTAAATCGTCTAATGTTTTAACAAATTTATCTATATCAATAGAACAATTATTTTTTTTACCAATACCTATGTTATTATATTTCGAAAAAGACACCTCTAAGTTATTATCACTTGCATAATCCAATACATTTTTTAATTCTTTAATATCTTGATTATCACTTGTAACTGTGCAATTAATTTTAACATTTGTATATTTTTTTGCCATACTTATATTCATAAGTAATTTATTATAGTTATCATTACCAGTTAATACATTATGTATTTTTTCACTACCGTGTAACGATACACATATACAAAGAAACTTATCAAGTATATCTGTATATTTATTCAATAAATAACCATTTGTTAAAATCGTTTGTCTCATACCCAATTTTTCTGCATATTTCACAATTTCTTTTAAATTAGGATGTAACAGTGGCTCTCCTCCAGTAAAATAAACATCATATATATTATTATCTTTTAATTGATTTAAAATTGTTTTTGCTAAATCAACTGATATAAAGTTTTTATTTTTTTTATTAA
>CALVRP010000015.1 GCA_944358665.1 uncultured Bacilli bacterium | reverse complement strand
AAAAGAAGTGCACAGAAGTTGTGCAATAAGATTTATAACTGTATAATACCTTCCAAGCAGTTTATTTGTCATTGAAGGAGGTATTTAAATGGCAAATTATTATCATCAATAACTATGTCATTTATTTTTTTTATTATTGCTTTAATTAGATCTTTATCTTCTTTATATTTTTCTTTCTTTTCTATATCTCTTAATATTACTAACATTTTTTCGAAATCTTTTTCCATAAGCACTTCTTTCAATCAATAACTTTAGGCATCGGTTTATCAAAAGTAACATGACTAAATTGTTCGATATTTTGACTTTTACATAATTCAGAATACTTATCATCCCATGATAGACGGTAAGCTTTTGTAATATCTAAACCTAAAATTGCCACCCATTTTCTAACAGTTTCCTTTGGATCTTTAAAAGTACTTTTATTTTCTATTTCAAGCGCAATACCAAAAGGATACTCATCTACTGATATTTATATTTCATCAGTTATAAAAACTGTTCTATATCTTTCGTAACTTTCCACAGCTTTCATTTTTAATACATTATTAATCAAAAACATTAAGTTATCATATTCATCATATTTTATAGAAACTTCGACTTCCTCCTCTTTATTTACATCAGTAGCCTTAGTATCAGGAATTCTTCTTTTCCAGCTAATTTTGCGTTTAGAATAATTTTCATTTTTAGATACTCTTATTCTAAATCTTCCATCAACCTCTTTAGAATAAAAGCTCATTTCTTTATTCGGATGATCAAATTGTGCGGTTTTTTCATAACATCTACTTTCCATAGTCAAACCACTAATTTTCTTTAATTTTTGAATTATATTTTCTAGCTTTTCTGTAGGAAAATAATACCTTACTTCATATTCCATAACATCATCTCCTTTATTTATTTTAAATTATAATATAAAAATAATCTTTATTCAACTTTATAGAAAATATAATGTAAAAAGTTCACAAATGTGAACTCTAATTGTTTTTAATATTTAAAATTCTTAAAGCATTTAAAATTGCTAAAACAGAAACACCAACATCGGCAAAAACTGCGGCCCACATAGTGGCAATTCCAATAGCACTAAGAATTAACACTGCAACTTTTACTGTAATCGCAAAAACTATATTTTGCCTGGCAATTTGCATTGTCTTCTTTGATATTTTAATCGCACTAGCAACTTTAGAGGGCTCATCAGTCATAATAACAACATCAGCAGCTTCAATAGCCGCATCACTGCCGAGAGCGCCCATAGCCACACCAATATCTGATAATGCTAAAACTGGAGCATCATTAATACCGTCGCCAACAAAGACAAGTTTACCTTTTTCTGATTTTTCATTTATTAATTTTTGTGTCCATTCAACTTTATCTTGAGGTAAAAGCTCGGCATGATATTCATCTAGTTTAAGGGCATTTGCTACCTCCTTACTAATACTTTCTTTATCACCGGTAAGCATAACAATTTTCTTAACATGATTTTCTTTAAATAATTTTATGGCTTGATAAGCATCTTCTTTAATTCTATCAGCAATCATAATTACTCCAGCAAATTTATCAGAAATAGCCACATAAATTATTGTTCCCATTTCATTACTTTTTTGAAAATCAATATTATTTTCTTTCATTAATTTTTCATTACCAACTAAAACTTCTTTACCATCTACTTTAGCTATAATACCTTTACCAGAAATTTCTTTTGTTCCTGTTACTAATTTCTCATTAATTTCGTTACTATACGCGTCTTTCAAAGAAAGAGAAATTGGATGGTTTGAATAGTTTTCAGCATAAGCTGCATACTTTAATAAATCTTCGTTAGAATAACCTATAGCATTTATTTTTTGAACTTTAAACTCACCTTCGGTTAAAGTACCCGTTTTATCACAGACAATAGTTTCTGTACTTGCTAAAGCTTCTAAATAATTACTTCCTTTTACTAAGACACCGATTTTAGAAGCCGCACCAATGCCGCCAAAAAAAGATAACGGAATAGAAATTACTAAAGCACATGGGCAAGAAACTACTAAAAACGCTAAAGCTCTATATACCCAATCACTAAAGGTAGCACCTTCAATTATAAGCGGTGGAATTGTAGCTAAAATAACTGCTATTATAACCACTATTGGCGTATAATATTTGGCAAATTTACTAATAAAATTTTCTGATTTTGACTTTCTTGAACTAGCATTCTCTACTAGATCTAAAATCTTACTGACTGTTGACTGTCCAAACTCTTTAGTAACTTTTACTTTTAAAGTTCCATCATTATTAATGCAACCACTTAAAACTTCAGCGCCGGGTTTTATATGTCTTGGCATAGCTTCTCCGGTTAAAGCTAAAGTATTAAGTAATGATTCCCCTTCTATAACCACTCCATCTAATGGAATTTTCTCACCTGGTTTTATTAAAATTATTTCTTCAAGATTTACCTCGTTAGGATCAACCTTTTTAATTTCTCCATTACGATATACATTAGCATAATCAGGCCTAATATCCATAAGACTAGCAATGGATTTTCGTGATTTATCTACCGCATAACTTTGAAATAGTTCACCAATTTGATAAAATAGCATTACCGCCACGGCTTCTGGGAATTCGCCAATACCAAAAGCACCAATTGTCGCAATAGTCATTAAAAAATTTTCATCAAATATTTTACCTCTTGTAATATTTTTAATAGCTTTAAATACTACATTATAACCAGCAATAATATAAGCGATTATAAATAATATATTATTTATAAATTCAGATTTAAAACTTAAAAGTAATGAACTTAAAAATAATATTAAAGCAATAATAATTTTAATTAATTGTTTTTTCATTTTTTTATCCATCATATCACTCTTCTATATAAGCATCAGGCTCTTCTTTTCTGATAACTTTCTTTATTATCTCTAAAGCTGCTTCTTCATTTTCTTCCATACATTCAAATGTTAACCTTTGCATCATAAAACTAATACTAACATTACTAATTACATCAATTTTCTGTAAAGAACGTTCTAGTTCATTTGCACAATTCGCACAATCTAATCCCTTAATTTTAAATTTATATGTTTTCATTTTCACCCTTCTTTCTATCTGTGGTTAATATGTTCTAAACCAATTTCAAATAATTGAACAATATGATCATCATCCAAAGTATAATATACTTCCTTACCACTTCTTCTACATCTAACAACCCCACTTCTTCTTAAAGTAGCTAATTGATGAGAGATTGATGACTTAGTCATATTAAGAACATTTGCCAAATCACAAACACACATTTCCTTTTGATCTAAAGCAAATAAAATTTTGCACCTTGTTGTATCACCAATTAATTTAAATAAATCGGCAAGCCGATTAAAAGTATTTTCATCAGGCATTTTTTTTAATACTTCATTTACTGCATCTTGGTGAATTATATTACAATCACAAGAAAATTCATTTCTAGCCATAATCTACCTCCTTAAATCATTATATGCATAACAGTTGAATTGTTTTTCAACTATAATTATAGTTGAATGTATATTCAATTGTCAAGTGAATATTAAAAAAAAACGAATTTTTTTCGTTTTTAGTTATAAAGTTCATATAATCTAACATTCTCTAAATTATCTTTATAATAACCTAGGCCATATAACTTATTATCATCATATACAAAATCAAATATTTTTGACACTTTTTGAATGTTTTTACTTTCTAAATTATACACCAGCAAATTATAATCATCTACTGATCTATTACCGCCTTGATAATCAGATTCTAGCCAAAATAATTCTTTATCGGTAAGATAAATCTTATTATAAGCATATTCGTTTTGTTTAAATGTATAAACCTTTGTATCTATATTCCCCTCGCTATTTACGATATCAATTCTATTGTCATTATCCGTATAATAGTAAATTACATATTGGCCGTTTTTGTAAAATACTTTATAAATTGCTTGAGCATTTAAGTTTAAGCCGATTACTTCTGGTTCATAATTATCTTCCATATATTTATCTAAATTAATATGAACAATTTCCGGAACTCCATTAGAATAATTTGTAATAATTAAATTATTGTCATTAACTTCTAAAGTACTAAAAAGTGCCTCTTCATAACTGGCCATTTCGGCTGTATATATTATATTATGGGTACTTTCTGTTATATTGTATTCTACTATATTAACTGTCATATTATCATAATTTATCATTTCATAATAAATTCCATCTTCATATAAACCTATATAAGAATTTTGGGGATAATCAGAACTTTGTGGTAAGGCGTCCACCTCATAAACCTGCATTTCTTCAACATCATAATAAATATATGAAAGATTATCACCACTATCTTCAATCCAAACAGCATAATGATTGTTAACCTGTAAACTGCTGATAGTAACATCATCTATTTCATAAACAATGAATAATTCATCAGGACTATTACTAACTGATAACTCATAATAATGGTCATCCTTAATAAACACATACCAATCACTATCATTTTTAGCGATTAAATTAGGAATATCCTCTGAATCATAAATTACCATAGCGGATTTAGAATATCTTTCAAAAAATTCTGTTTCATCATTAGATTCCGTGCTGAAGCCTAAACCTAAAAATCCAGCTAGTAAACAGACAATTAGAACTATTATAAATTCTTTAACTGAGTTTAATTTTTGTTTCTTTCCTCCAGTTTTATCATGATAAACTTCAAAAGCGATTCCAAGCCCTAAAAGGATAAAAAATAAAAACATATTAGCATTGATACCTAGAACAGGTAAGCCACCAAAAAGAACAAAAACACTTAAAGCTAAAAATATTAACCCTATATAAAAATACTTCTCATTTTTATACTTATACTTTATTTTACCTTCTCTTGATTTTATAACTTTGGAAATAACTAATACAATAATAGCCAATGCTGACAGCAAAACACTTCCTAAAAGCCATATTCCTTCTTGTTCGCGGTCTTCAAAAAAATAAAGAGTCCCAAATAACCACGCCATAGCGAGTGCAAACAAAAATATACTCGTGCATAAAAGCCGCGCACACAAAATTTGTCTTTTGGATATACGCTCATAAATATCCTGATCGATTTTTTCTTCTTGAAATTCTAAATCTCCAACTTTTTTAGACCTATAAAGAATAATTTCATCTTGATCATTTATTAAATTTTTCTTCATACTTATCTCCTACTACCTACTATATACTATCATTATATCACAATTATAAAAAAAGTACTTATAATTCAAGTACTTTATCTAAATAACCAATAAATACTGTTTGCATATTTGTTTTTTTCTTACAAGTAATCAAAGTAATGGTGTTTTTATTTTTATCTCTAATAATTTCGATATAACCAGTTTTATTTCTATCATAAATATCATCAATAACATATTTATATTTTTTATTATCATAATAAAGATATATCTTATCGCCAATTACCAATTGATCTAAATGCTTAAAATAAGCAATCTCACTATTTCCACTATGAGAAGCTAATATTAAATTACTATTTTTAATATCTGGCATTTTAGATGTTTCGATTACTTCAATATTTTTATCCACAGTATTTAAAGGTGAATTATATTCAAAGAAACCTTGTTTTAAATTTATTTTTGGTATTTCAAGAATTCCTAAATAACTATTATTATTTTCTAAAGCTTGGACTTTATTTATTTGTCCACCATAAAATTTATTGTCAATAGAAAAAGAATTAATAATTTCTTTTTCTTTAGCTGTATTAACAAAAAGTAGAAAAAGCCCCATAACAATAAAAATAATGGTTAAACTATTATAATGTTTTTTTAACACGTAAGATAAACCCGCCTAATATTAAACTAATTGGTAATAGAGTGCTATTAGATATACCAGTATTTGGCACTTTAACAATTTCTGGGGTTTCAGGTGTTTCTGGGGTTTCAGGAACTTCTGGTATTTCTTTATTTTCAATTTCAAAATATGTTTCTACTGGACTAGAAAATCTTAAGGTGGCTAGCTTTTGACTATTTCCTTTAGTATAAACAAGTAATACCCCATTATCATAATTTTTTCTAGTTAAAGTTATTTTTTCTTTTTCCACGAGTTCTTTATTTAAAGTAATAATTAATTGATTATTTTCTATTTTTAAATCATGATACTTACTTTCTGAGACACTATAGTTACTTAAAACATTATTAATATCATTAATTGTAAATGTTTCCCCAACTTCACCTGATATTAAACTTTCACTAAAAGATGGTCTTAAACTATCTTCTTCAATTAATCTTAAAATTTCTTCTTTCTCTTTATCATAATTTAAACGATTCCCACTACCATCTTTACCACTTGACCAGTAAACTTCAACATTAGGATTACTAACTTCCCATATAAGTTCTTGAGCGGCTAAATAATATTCCGGTGTTTGATGGCCAGGATATTCATAACCATAATATCCTATTTTTTCTAATTGCTCTTGCTGCTCTTTACTAAAACTTGTTTGGCTCCAATCCTTACTACTATTATAATCACTAGTATTAATATCAACTCCGGGTTCAATACAATAAGCAAGCACATTACCAAAATAAAACATAGTCACATAATTTGATTCCCATTTACCGTTTACTAATTGATTATAATAAACCCCATCTATTTTTTTATATGATATTTTTTCGGCTTTTACTGAAGAAGTAAACGCAAATATTACCAAAGAACTGAATAAAAGTAAAGTTATTTTCTTAAACATAAAACCTCCTTCTAATAACTTTCTTTGGTAAATTACCAGCCCCTATATATATCATACGACAAAAAAAAGAAAAACCCTTTAAAAAAAGTGAAAATTTTTAATTTTTTTCACTTTTTATATTATTAAATAAATTAAACGGGTATCTATTAGGCAGTGGTAGTTCAAAACTCATTTTTTCTTTGGTAACGGGATGCTTAAATTCTAATCTTTTAGCAAATAAAGCAATAGGTATTTTAGGCATATCTTTTCCATATTTTTGATCTCCCAATAAAGGATAACCCCTTGAGGCAAACTGCACTCTAATCTGATGTGGCCTACCCGTTTCTAAATTTATTTTCACTAAAGATAAATTATCCTTATAATCAAGGCGCTGATAACTAAGTTTAGCTTCTTTACCATCATCATCTACTCTAACCATATTTTTTTTACTATCTTTGAGTAGTTTGTCAGTAAAAGTTCCTTTATCCTTAATATTATCTCTAACTACCGCCATATATGTTTTCTTTAATGTCCTATCTACTACTTGCTGGCTCAAACGACTAGCTGCTTTACTAGTTTTCGCAAAAACCATAACTCCGCCTACTGGCCTATCTAATCTATGAACTAACCCCAAATAAACATTTCCTGGTTTATGATATTTTTCTTTTAAATATTTTTTAAGTATGCTAAGTAAATCTTCGTCATTAGAACTATCTTTTTGAACGGGAACATTTATCGGCTTTTCTACAACTAATAAATGATTATCTTCATAAAGAATATTAATCATTAGATTCCCATCTTCCATAAATACCACAAGGTAAAATCAAATCATTTTTACTTACTTTCAGGCCCACTTCACCAGTTTCAACTTTGCCATTCGGATAATCTTTCATTCCCATTTTAAGCATATTACCTAAAACAATACTAGAAATACCTGTAGTATAAGAATTAATCAAGAAAAATAAAGGCTTATCACTTAATATTTTTAAAATATTTTCAAATAATACTGCCATATTTTTTTCAAATTTCCAAACTTCTTTATTGGGCCCTCGACCATAACTAGGTGGATCCATAACAATCGCATCATATTTATGGCCCCTACGGTATTCTCTTTGAACAAATTTTAAACAGTCATCAACAATAAATCTTATCTTAGCATCTTCTAAGCCACATAATTTCATGTTTTCTTTAGCCCATAAAGTCATACCTTTAGAAGCATCTACTTGAACAACTTCGGCTCCCGCTTTCGCACAAGCCATAGAAGCCGCCCCAGTATAAGCAAACAAATTAAGAACTTTAATAGGTCT
>CALVRP010000014.1 GCA_944358665.1 uncultured Bacilli bacterium | reverse complement strand
TTGATTAAATATCTATAAAAAATTTGTAGTTATATTTTAGTTATTTTTTATAAAAAATAATTCAAATTTACTTATATTTAATCAAATCTATTCAAACTTACTCAAATTTTACAAATAATAAAAAGCCCTAAAAATAAAGGCTTTTTTGATATTTTACATCATATTACTAATTAGAGCTTTTTTTTCATACCCGTAGGGTCGAGGGTTCGAATCCCCCTCTCGCTACCATATTGAATGTTACTAGGTAATAAATACCTAGTTTTATATTGGGAACTTCTTTAAAGATGTTCCCATCTTTTTTATTTTAGAAATAAATGATATAATAATCTTAACAATAGGAAGTTATTAATAAAAGTATTTAACTGATTATTACTTTATTTATTCTATAACATACTATTTGTTAGAAAAAGGTGACTTGTAATATGAAATCAAAAAAATTTACGTTAGGATTATTAATTTTTTACTTAGTCGTATTGACTTGGATTATTGTTTTTAAAATGCAATTTACTAATGTTAACTTACCAGAATTAAGAAATATAAATCTTATCCCTTTTGGTGGTTCGCTTGTAGTAAATGGGGAAATGAATTTTTCCGAAATAATAAATAATGCTTTAGCTTTTATTCCATTTGGTATTTTAATTGGAGTATTATGGGATAAAAAGACATTTATTAAAAAAACTTTACCAATTATTTTAACCAGTTTTGTCTTTGAAACTTTACAATTTATTTTGGGTATAGGAGCTAGTGATATTACTGATATTATTTCTAATTCAATAGGCGGTGTTATTGGTATTGCTATTACTATTGGAATTTCAAAAATGTTTAAAAACAATTGGAGAAAAATCATAAATGTTATTTCGTTAATAGGTTGTATTATTTTGACGTTATTTATCATTATACTTGTTTTAGCTAATTTATAAATTACAATTTGTAGGTTATTTTATGTACCCTTGAAATGTTTCCTGTAATAAAAAACTTTTACATTATAAAATATTAATGTGAGAGGAGTAAAGTTATGAATCAAGCGAAAATTGGAAAATTTATTGCTGAATGCAGAAAAAAGAAAAATATGACACAACAAGAATTAGCAGAAAAATTAGGTGTGTCAGATCGCACAATTGGAAATTGGGAAAATGGGAGAAATATGCCTGACTTATCATTGTTTAAACCTTTGTGCAATGAACTTAATATTACTTTAAATGATTTGATGAGTGGCGAAAAATTAAAAGAAAAAGAATACCAAAAGAAATTAGAAGAAAATATGATTAATACAATAGATTATACTAATAAAAAAATAAAAAATCGAAATAATTTTATAGGTTTAATATTAATAACCTTTGGAGTTTTAATTGCGATTACTGCTATTGCAATATTTCCTAGTGAAAGTAGTTGGGGATCCATTTATTCAGTTTTTGGAGTAATAATTTCTTTAATTGGTGTTAATAAATTTACAAAACGGTTAACATATCTGAAAAGATTAGTATTTAATTTTGGTTATTTTTTAATATTTTTATTAATGTTGATAACAGTAGATTATATTAGTGTTGTTAATATTCATCAAGCACCAAGATTTTCGTTAGTAAAAGTTTCAGGAGAAAATGTTATATATTACGATACACTATTTTATGATGTGGTTAGATGTAATGTAAACAAAGGTAATCAAATATTTAAAGTAATTAAAAATCAAAAATATGATAAAGATAACATAGATGATTTTTGTAGATAACAAATTATAATTTATTAAGAAAAATCCATAAAAATAATTTGATAAGTTTTATTTGAATTTTATAGATAGTAATATTAAATGTTCAGTTATAACTAGATTTAATTATCTAGTTTTTTGTATTAAAAAATGTTATAATTAAGTTATAATAGAGGAGATGAAATCAATGAATTTAGTGATAAATATATACTATACAGGGAAAAATGGAAGTGCAAAAGAATTTGCCAAAGAAATGATTTCAAAGGGCATTGTAGATAGAGTTCGTCAGGAAAAAGGAAACAAAAGATATGAATATTTTTTTCCAGAAAATGATCCCGAAACTGTTTTGCTGATTGATGGTTGGGAGAGTAAGGAGGCATTAGATAAACATCATAAATCACCAATGATGAGGGAAATAGCTGAATTAAGAGAAAAATATCACTTAAAAATACGAGTAGAACAGTACACACCGATTACTGATAGTAAAGATTTTGAAACCGTTATTAGAGAAAGAACCGCAACGAGAAAATTTAAAGATAAAAAAGTTGAAATGGAAAAAATTAATAAAATATTAGAAGCTGGAAGGCTTGCGCCAACAGCTAAAAATTTGCAACCTCAAAAAATATATGTGGCTAGTTCAGATGAGGCACTAGAAAAAATAGATAAAGTTAGTCCTTGTAGATATGGAGCTCCTGTTGTTTTAATTGTATGTAGTGATAAAAGTATGGCGTTTACGAAAGACGACTATTCTACTTATGAAATGGACGCTTCTATTGTGGCAACGCATATGATGTTAGAAGCAACTAATGTTGGTGTTGATAATATATGGATTGAAATGTTTGATAAGGAAGAGTTGAAAAAAGAGTTTAATTTAGCTGATAATATTGAACCGATTTGTTTAATTCCTATTGGTTATAAAACAGACGATTATAAAGGTAATCCACATCATCATCAAAGGAAAGATTTAAAAGAAACAGTAAAGTTTATTTAATCTTAAATGTAATTATAAAAAATAAATTTATATTATAGTTTGGAAAATGTACAATATTGTCTAATTTTCCTTTTTTTCTTAATAAGAGAAATTTAAATTACCTTGTATCTACAATATAAGGGTATAATAAAAATGTAATATAGTAGGAAATAAGTTTAAACAAGTAATAAGGGAGTGGTTATTTTGAAAGTTTCAAGAGTATTGTTTTGTATAGTTATAGGTTTAGTCATTTTTTGCCCTGTTATGGGTGTTAAGGCCTTATCAATTGGTGGTATTGATGTTACTGAGGTTTCTAGTGGCGATGGCTTGTATGCTGATAGTAATGAAAATGGCCGGTATGTTTATAAGGGCACAAATCCTAATAATTATATTAAGTTAGGCGGTGAAATGTGGCGTATTGTTGCTATTGAAAGTGATGGTACTATTAAATTAGTAAAGGATTCTTTCATTGAAAAAAGAACTTTCGATCAAGCTGGGGCCAGAAACGCAGGATACTGTGCTTTAGGTAGTGCTAGTACAGAAGGTTGTAATGCTTGGTTCCAGACTAATAATTTTGTTAATGGAAATTATAATGGTGAAGTAAGTGCTAATGCGCAGTTAAATACTTATTTAAATGGAGAATATTATAATAGTTTAAATTCAACCGTAAAAAATTATATTGTTGCTTATGATTGGGGAGTAGGCTCAGTTACTAGTAATAATACTAATTTAAGTGATGAAATAACAAGTGAAAATTCAGTAACTTGGAATGGAAATGTCGCCTTAATTAGTCATAGTGATTATATGAGAGCTAATTCTAACATAAGTAGTTGTGGTAATGATAAAGATAATTACGACAATTATCAAACTTGTAGAACGACTAATTGGCTTTATGTTTCTAGTAGCTATTATTGGACATTAACACCTTATGGAAATTCTTCACACTATCTTTGGGTTATATGTGGTGCCGGAACTCTTAGTAGTTATAGTGCTGGAAGTTCTTATGATGTTCGTCCATCTATTCATATAACGCCAGAAATCGATCTTACTGGTTCAGGAACGGAGGAGGATCCATATACCGTAGATACTCCTTCTGAAAATCCGGACTCAGGGGTAACTGAACCTACACCGTCACAAGTAGTAGACGTTCCCTCAACATCACAATCTGCACCTTTTGTTATTTTATTAGTTGGTTTCGCCGCTATTGTAATTGCAATCATTGTAATTGCTATTGTAACAAAAACTAAAAGAGCTAAAAAATAGTATTCCTAAATGGGAATATTTTTTAATACTGTAAAATAAATTTTAATTTCTATATGAAGTTTGACATTTTTGTTATACAATTAAATTAATAACTCTTAGTGTCAAAGACTTTTGACAGACAAAAAGAAATTTATTTTATAAAATGTTATTGGAGGTGAGGACATGGATATTGGTAAGAGAATAAAAAAGTATAGAGAGATGAAAAATATCTCACAAGACGAACTAGCTTTGGCTATTTTTGTTTCTAGACAAACAATTTCTAATTGGGAAACCAATAAAAGTTATCCTGATATAAAAAGTTTAACTTTACTTAGTAATTTCTTTAAAGTTTCTTTAGATGATTTTATAAAAGGAGATATTGAAGAAATGAAACGAGAGATTAATAAAGAAGAAATTAAAAATTTTAATGTAATGGGGTATATTTTCTTTGCAGAATTGTTAATTCTAATTATTAGTGCATATCCTTTATTTAAGATTGAAGGTTATATAGGCATTATTATATGGATATTATTTTTTGGAATAACTTTTGGAACGGCTATTATAATAGAAAAATTCAAAAAGAAGCATGACATTCAAACTTATAAAGAAATTATTTCTTTTTTAGAAAACAAGAACCTTACTTATGAAGAGCATCAACAAGAAATTGGAAAAAGAAATTATCAAAAAACATTAATAGTTATTTTAGTAGGGGTATTTGCTATTATTGTTAGTTTGATTATAATATTTATTGTTGATAATGTTTTAGGAGGCTGATGATGAAAAAAATTGAAAAGATAATTAAAAATACAACAGAAGAAAATCAACACAAAGTAAACTGGACAAAAGCTTGGAGTACGAAATATCCCATATTAAAAACATATCAAAAGGAAGTTGATATTCCTAGATATGCTAAAGAGATTAGAAATATGTTAAATGATTTACAGAAAAATTATAATTATAACGAATTAGATGCCATGTTAGTGTTGAAAGATATTCTTGCTCATGAATATTTAGATAAAAAATAATTAATAAGTGTATATTACTAGATATTAAAGTATCTAGTTTTTTAATGTTTTAAGTGCTATAATCATGGTAGTTACATTTTATAAAGGAGATATAAAATGAAGTTTGAAAGCGAAATATTTAAAAAAACGCATGCTGATTTTAAAAAGTTAAAAAATTATGGTTTTGTTTTAGAAGATGGTAAATATAAATATTCTAAAAAATTTATGGAAGATAATTTTAAAGCGGAAATATCTGTTGATAAAAAAGGCTCTTTATCAGGCAAAATTATTGATTTAATGATTGATGAAGAATATATTAGTTGGCGTATTAAAAATAATACTGGTGAATTTGTAAGCAACGTGCGGGAAGAATATAAAAATATTTTAAAAGATATAAGAGATAAATGTTTTAAAAAAGATTATTTTATTACTAGTCAAGCTAATAGAATTGCTAAATTAATTATTGATATTTATCATGATAAGCCAGAATTTGCTTGGGAAAAGGCACCGGGATATGGAATATTTAGGAATTCTAAAAACCAAAAGTGGTATGCACTTATAATGAATATTGATAAAAGTAAATTAGATAAAGAATCTTCATCAGAAGTAGAAATTATAAATGTTAAGTTAAATGAAGATAAAATACCTAAATTATTAAAACAAAAAGGTTTTTATTTGGCGTATCATATGAATAAGAAAAACTGGGTTTCTATTATTTTAGATAATACTTTACCTGATGAAATAGTAATGAAATATATAAAAGAAAGTCATCGTTATACAGAAAAATCTGAAGCGTGGATTATTCCCGCCAATCCTAAATATTTCGATGTTATAAGCTATATTGAGAGTTTACCGGTATTTTCTTGGAAACAACCTAAAAATATAAACTTGGATGACCTTGTTTACATTTATTTAGGCGCTCCATATTCAGCTATTTTATATAAATGTAAAGTTATCGAACTTGATTTATATCATGAACCGGAAAGGCCAGTTATGAATCTCCAATTATTAAAAAAATATGATCCTAAAGAATATACGTTTGATCTTTTAAAAACATATGGTCTTAATTCGGTAAGAAGTGCTAGACGGATACCAGATAAACTAAGCCAAAAATTAAGTAAATATTAATAGTAATGTGTGATTATTATTGCAAAAAAACAAATTGAAAAACATTATTAAATTCGAATTGTAGAGGAGGAAGATATATGAAAAATAAAACATGGAAAGTGGTTCAAATAGTTCAGTTTATAATATTTTTACTTATGAGCACATGGATTTGGATTAGAGCTATTGATGGAACCGGAACTGTTCAAACAATAGAAGCAAAACTTATTAGTTTTGGTGTTTGGGGCTCTTTTTATCTTTTAGTTTTACTAGTAGAATGGGTAATTTATTTTCTCGTCAAACGTTCAAAAAAATAGCATCCATCTAAAATTAACATATAATAAATTGGTGATATAATGTATAGTTTGAAAGATGCTTTTTATGCCGCTTATTTATTGGGCGTAACATTTGATAAGTTTACTCCACAAGAATTTTTAGATGGGATAAATGTTGAACTAGAACATGGAACGGTAAATCCTAAAACCAATGTTACTAATGATAATTTGCTTGTGACTGCGAAAATTGCTTTAGCACATTTAAAAGAGTTTCCTAATTATTATAATAAAGAGTACGGAATAAAAATATTTGAAAAATATCTTCAATCAAGATTATAAACCACTTGACTTAGAGTGAACCACAATTGGTATAATTATACTAAACAGGAATACGAAAAGGAGAAACCAAATGAAAAGAAAAATAATAGTTACTTTATGTGTGTTAGTTATACTAGTTGGAGTTTTTATAGGTTTTATGATTATTAATAAAGAAAATAAGGAGGAGAGACAGTTGAAAGAAAATAATAATATTTCTAATAATGATTTTAATTTTGATACAAAAACAGTTAAATTAAATAGTGGTTATGAGATGCCTATAATTAGTCTTGGTACTTGGACACAAGATGATGAAGAAACAGCAAATTCAGTTTATCACGCTTTAAAAGATGGTTATAGATTAATAGATACTGCGCAATATTATGGAAATGAAATGGGTGTTGGGAACGGCATAAAAAGAGCAATTAATGATGGAATTGTAACAAGAGAAGATGTTTTTATTACAACTAAAATAATGCCTAGTAATTATGATAATGCTTATAATTCAGTAGATGAGTCACTTAAAAGGTTAGATACAGATTATATTGACTTACTTTTAATCCATCAACCTGGAAATAATGATGAAGAAGTTTATAAAGCTATGGAAGACGCTACCCGCGCCGGTAAGGTTAGATCTATTGGTATATCAAATTATTACACAAAGGAAGCGGTAGATGAAGTTTTATCATATGCTGAAATAGTTCCTGCCGTTATTCAAAATGAAAATCATATTTATTACCAAAATACAAATCTTCAGAATTATGTTAGTCAGTATGGTATTATTATGGAATCATGGTATCCTTTTGGTGGACGAGGTCACACATCAGAAAATTTTAATAATGATGTTATAAAAACACTTGCTGAAAAATATAATAAAACATCAGCGCAGATTATCTTAAGATGGCAATTACAAGCCGGATATATAGTTATTCCAGGTTCAAGTGATCCAGACCATATTTTAGAAAATTATAGTATTTTTGATTTTAAATTAAGTGAAGAAGATATGCGAGATATTGCTAATATTAGCAAAAATGAAAGATATGAAAATTGGTAAATCATTTATCTAGATATTTTATCTAGCTTTTTTTATAATTAATGATATAATGTAAATAGGGAGTAGGTGTTTTATGAGAATAGTATTTTATATTATTACTTTATGTTGTATAGCTTTAGGTGGTTATGCATACTTTTTTATCACGTCCTTAAACATTGATTCTATTTTGCTAGAAATTGGGGCATTGGTACTTTACTGTATTTTTGTAAATATTTTTGTTTGGTTAGTAACGAAATTAGTTTCAATATTTACTAAAATTAAAATTGAAACTGATGATTGTTACTATTCTAAAGTGATGTTTGTAGTTGCTTACGCTTTAACAATGTTTATTGTTTCTGGAAAGATTACTGATTACGAGTTGATTGGCCGTATTATTGTGACAATTATTGTTACATTACCACCAATTATTATTAATATGTATTTAGCTTATCCTAAGGATGATAGCTATGTACCATCTAGTTATAGTTCAAATTATGGTTCTAGCTATGGTTCAAACTATAGTTCTAGTTATAGTTCATATACACCAAGTTATAAAAAAAGAGATGAAAATATTAGAGTAGAACGAGGTATTTTTGGTGATAAAATTTATAGAGATTCCCATGGTAATGTGGTAGCTAGAGGCGAAAGAGGAATATTCGGTGATGAAATTATTAGAGATAAGCAAGGAAATGAAATAATGCGTGGGGAACGTAATATATTTGGCGATGTCAACTATCGTGATAAAAATTACAATACAGTTTACCGTAAAGAATATGGTATTTTTGGGGATGCCAAAATTAAAGATAGCCATGGTGATGTTAAGTATACGGAAGAATTTGATATATTTGGTGATAGTAAAATTAGTAAAAAATGATTATGTTTTTACTTAATTATTTTTTGTTTCATATACAGACAAAAACACTTCATTTATGTTAAAAAAATAAAAATTCTTAAAAAATAATTTTATTAAAAACTTATTATATTTATTTCATACAAAAAAATTGGCTATTAAATAATTGAAGTTTGTCGATACTCTGACTAAATACTATTATTGTATTTAGTTTTTGTATTTATATATGAATGTCTAATTTTGTCTAATCTTCATTTTAAATAAAAATTGTTTCAAATTTTTATTTTTTTGTAAATTCGCTAATGGTATAATAAAAATGTTAGATTAGGGAAAGATAAAGAGCGTGAGTGTTTTGAGGTTTTACAAATTATTGTTTTGCATTGTTGTAGGGCTAATAGTATTTTTGCCAGGAGACGCAGCTAAAGCATTATCATTAGGTGGCGTTGATGTTGATTTGGTGACTAGTGGAGATGGTTTATATGTTGATAGTTATGAAGATGAAAGGTATATTTACCGTGGAACAAACCCAAATAACTATATTGAATTTAATGATGAATTATGGAGAATAGTTGCTAAAGAATCAGATGGTACTTATAAAATAATTAGAAATGAACTATATCCTCAAAATAAAGGTTATACAACTGTCGCCTTTGATGAAGCAAATAATCGAGGGGTTGCTAACAATACTTATTGTGTTAATTCAAATAATGGTTGCGGTGTCTTTTCTGCAATTAGTGGAACGTTTCAAACACCAAGCGGCCATTATAGTGGAACTGTAACTGAAGATTCAACAATAAAAGAAATTTTAAATGAAACGTATTATAATACATTGAGCGATGTCGCAAAAATTCAATTGCAAAGTCATGTATTTAATATAGGTGCAGATGAATATTTGTCATAAAGTAAAAATGATAGTATTACCAAAAATATAGCTAGTGAAAAGTTATATACTTGGACAGGTAATATAGGGCTTATAAATGTAAGCGATGTATTAAGGGCTAGTACTAATCCATCATGTACTTCAGCAACTGTAATGTTTGAGGGTGTGTTGAATAATCAAACACTTTGTGATGAAAATTATTTATTAGAAATTCCTGATATGTCAGCGTATTGGACTATTAATGCGGCCGCTAATGAGTCTGTCGAAGCTTCTGCACATGCAGTAGCTGTTGGTCATGGTTATGGGCTTAAAGGAATGATAAATTATTTAGCATCTAATTCATCAGAAATTGGTGTTCGTCCTGTAGTATTTTTAAAGGCCAATATCACATTGAGCGGAAGCGGAACAACAGATGATCCATATGTTATAAATGATGGAGTGACAGAAGAGATTTCAGAAGAAACATCTACTGATATTCCAACACAGATAGTAAATGTTCCTTCGACTTCTAAATCAGAACCGTTTGTTATTTTGATAACTGGCTTTGAACTTATTATTGTTGCCATTATCACCATTTTATCAGTTACAAAGGTTAAAAAGGCTAAAAATAATGACAATTCAAAATAAAATTATGGAAAGTTACAGAACTAGTATTATCTAGTTTTTTTATTTAGTAAATGGTATAATAGTAATAACTTTATAGATTGAAGGTGAAGTATGAATCAGGAAAACTTTGGTAAATTTATAAAAGAAATAAGAAAGAAAAACAATTTAACACAGAAAGAACTTGCAGAAAAATATAATGTAACTTATCAAGCTGTAAGTAAATGGGAAAACGGCAAAAATATGCCCGATATGGCACTTATTAAACAAATGAGTGAAGACTTTAATGTTAGCTTGGAAGAAATGTTTGAAGGGAAAATAAAGAAAAAAAGTAATCATAAAAAAATATTTATAATTAGTTTATTTATTGTTTTAATTATTATTATCATCATTTTAATTGTTTTACTTCAAAGAGAGGATTCTAATTTTAGTTTTAAAACTTTAACTAGTGCTTGTGGGGATTTTAATATATCTGGTAATATTGCTTATAATGATCAAAAATCTTCTATTTACATTACTGATATTGAATATTGCGGCGAAGAAAATAATGAAGAATATGAAGAAATTGAGTGCACTTTGTATGAAAAAGAAAATGATGTGGCTAAAGAAATAAGCTCATCGGTTTATAATGAAAAAGCTGTTACTTTAGAAGAATACTTACAAACTGTGACATTAACGGTACTTGACTATCAAAAAATGTGTAAAGAATACGCTGATAATAGTTTATACTTAACTATTGATGCGACTGATAAAGATGGTAAAACAACGACATACAATGTTCCGCTTTCCTTTGAACAAAGCTGTTCACATGCGCTCAACTAAAAGTTGAGCTTTTTCAACCAATGCGTTATTGGTTTTTATTATGGTTAAATATATAATGGTTTTGAAAGGAGCTAAAAAGATGAGAAAATTATTTTTAATAGGTTTTCTATTGTTAATTTGTACTGGATTATGTGCTTGTAATAATAACTTAGAAACTTTACCTAAACCAGAAGTTACTAGTGGTATTAGAGGTGAAGAGTTTGGTATTGATAAAAATATTAATGAAGAAACTATCGATGATTATTTAAATAGAGAAGATAGTGTTTACCGGGATATGCGGATGCTTAAGGATCCTGGTAATTATGAAGCAATTGGTGGTGACTCTTATCTTTCTGGATTTGTTAAAGGTTTTGAAGTGGTACCTTATCCTTTAATTGTTAATGTTACTAATCTTCCAGAAGAAGTTGGCGATAGTTATACCGGAGACACTTTATATACTTATGAAGATGATAAATATACAGCTAATTATGAAGAATCATTAGAAATATTAGAGTATTTCTTTCCAAAAGATAAAAATATTTTCTTAATGTGTGGAGGCGGTGGCTATGCTGGTCAAATGAAAAACATGTTAGTCGCTTTAGGCTGGGATGAAAATAAAATTTATAATGTTGGTGGTTACTGGTATTATGATGGTGACAATAATGTTGAAGTAAAAAAAGAAAATAAAGATGGCAGTACATCTTATGACTTTTGGCGCGTTACTTATCATGACATTGATTTTGATAATCTGCACGAGGTAAAAGCATGAAAAAAATAGTAGTGTGTTTATTTATTTTAAGTATTTTGGTGCTTACAGGATGTAATAAAAATGAAGAACCTTTTTACCTGGAAGATAAATATTATGGTGATGATGAATTTATAGAGCTAGATAAAGATATGTTAGAAGATTTAATTAATGATAAAGAATCTTTTGCTATTTTCATTTATCAGCCAGCTTGCGCTAATTCGGAAAATTTTGAGAAAGTTTTAACTGAATATACTGGTGATAAGCAAATTAGTTTTTATAAAATGGCATTTTCCGATATAAAAGAAACAACTTTAGGTGATGAAATTAAATATTATCCCTCTTTTGTTATTTTTCATAATGGAAAAATGGTAGATTTTCTAGATGCAAATAGTGACAATGATACAAATTATTATAAAGATTATGATGGTTTTGATGAATGGTTTTCATCATATGTATTAAAAAAAGAAGTAGATGAAGAAACTTCAACTAAAGATATTAGTACTGAAGAAGAAACAATTAATAATGATGTTACTCTTGATGATATAAAATATGATGAAAATAAAGTTAATATATATTTCTTTTGGGGTGATGGTTGTCCGCATTGTGAGGCCGAATTTGAATTTTTTGAAAGTATTAAAGAGCAGTATGGAGATTATTATACCTTAAATACTTTTGAGGTTTGGAATAATGAAAAAAATGCTAATTTACTAGAAGTATTTTCCCAAAGTATGAATGAAGATATAACAGGCGTTCCATATACAGTTATTGGTGACCAAACATTTACAGGCTTTAGTGACGAATATAAAGAAGAAATGATAAATGCTATAACTTCTCAACATAAAAATAGTTATGATGTATATTTTGATAGTATAAAAAATGCAAAATAATTTACTAGATGATTGCTATCTAGTTTTTTTCTTTAGTATTGTGTATAATAAAATTGGAAAAGGAGTTTTGTAATGGGTGGATTTAGTATAATGATTATTTTAGGAATTATGATGAGTATCTTTTATTTCTTTTTAGCGATAATTACTTTAATTGCTATTTATATGTTAATTACTTATATTTTTGAAAGTATTTCTTTGCAAGCGTTTAGTAAAAACTTAAAGTATAAATATCCTATTTTAGCTTGGTTACCTTTTTATAATAAATATATTTTAGGTAAAATATCGGGGACATATAGACTTGGAATATTATTATCAGTTAGTTCATTAATAACTTTTATCTTAGGTATTTATATTTTTGAAGGTGGAACTTTTGGTTATATTTTTATTATTTTCTTTGTGTTACTTTTATTAAATTTTATTTTAGATGTTGTCATAACATATAAAATATTTAAAAAATATATAATTAAGTATAGTGATATTCTAACCGTTTTTAGTGTTTTGTCATTAGGATTTTTAAGACCAATATTTATGTTTATTATTAGAAATAGAAAAGAGGAACAAAAAAACTAAATAATAGTTTTTCTTTTTTAATATTTTAGTGTATAATAGGTTTATATTTTATGAGGGAGGATTATATGAAAATATTATTAGTAAATCATTTTCCACTTACTGGTTCTGGTAGTGGAGTGTATAACGCAAATATAGCGCATTCATTAATAAGAAAAGGCCATGATGTAAGAATTGTGATGCCAGAAAACATTAAGGTGAGTAATCCGAATTTGCATCCAGTGTATTTTACGGATAAAGAAAAAATCGAAGGAAGTTTGCCATTCAATTTTCCTTGTTTTACTACGCATCCAAGGAGCGTTAAATCATTTCATGATTTAACGGCGGAAGAGTTATATTTATATAATAAAACCTTTACTGACGCGTTAGCGAGTGAAGTAGAAACTTTTGAACCGGATGTTATTCATGCTTCACATATATGGCTTTTGGCTGACATTGCTGCGAGCTTTGATGTACCATTAGTTATAACTGCTCATGGGACTGATTTGTTTGGTTATAATGAAAGCCCAAGATTTAGAGCAGAAGCCGAAAGAGCTGCAACAAAAGCGTTTAAAATAATTACGATATCTGAAGATAATGCAAAATTAGTAGAGGAGACATTTCCATTTGCTAAAGATAAAACTTTATTAATTAAAAATGGTTATGACCCTTCAGTATTCTATAAAGAAGAGTATGATAAGCAGGAGGTTTTAAAAGAATTAGGTATTAATGGTGATTATAAGAAAGTTATTAGTTTTGCCGGGAAATTTACAAAATTTAAAGGTATTGATTTGTTGTTGAAAGCAGCAGCGCTTTATC
>CALVRP010000013.1 GCA_944358665.1 uncultured Bacilli bacterium | reverse complement strand
GGCATATTTGAAAATAAATTTGTCCCAAGACCTAATCTATCGCCTTGTATTTTAAATCCTAGAGCCGCTAAAGTTGTTGGGTAAAAGTCATAAGTTGAGAATTTCCTATTTTTAGTGTTTTCACTTTTTACTTTTGAATTAATATAAGTATTATAAATCGTTCGTTCATATTCATTTATGTTTTCAATGTCAAACATATCAGCAATATTAGCCTGCATTGTTAAATGATCACCGGTAATAACAATCGTCGTGTTTTCATAAAAATCTTGTTTTTTAATCCAATTAATAAATTCGCCAATTAATTCATCTGAACAATGATAGGCATTTAAATATTGCTCGTCAAATGGCGTTTTACAACTTTCTTCAACATAACCATCTGTAAAATGAGTGTCAGTAGTTAACATAGTAAAATTAAATGGCTCGTCATTATCAGATATTTCTGTTAGCTGTTCTTTAGCATAATCAAATAATTTTTCATCTTCATAACCCCACCAAACGTAATAATCATCATCTATCCAGCCTTGTTCTTTAGCATAATTATAATCATAAATGGTATAATCACCGTGATATGTATAATAATCTTCTCTTCCACCAAATGCCGCATCGGAACCTAATAATAAGTAATTATTATAACCATTTTCCTCTAATACATCACCTAAAGTGTAAGCACCTGGTAAAAATTCTCCATATCCATGATAACTATTACTACTAATAGTTGTTAGTTTTAATGGTATACCAGCTGAAGAACCAACCATTCCGGCTATTGTCCAGCTAGTTCCTGTTTCTGGCATATAAGCGCCACCTATTTTATTGTTATTACTAAAATTAATATTATTTTTAGCTAAATTTTCTAAATTCGGAATAACTTTTTTAGTAAATGCTCCATTATTTTTTTCAGTTACCATACTAGATTCCAGTGATTCAACATAAATATAAATTAAATTTTGTTTTTTTTCTGGGCTAGTTATTTCTACATTTTTACCATCTATATAATATTTTTCAAAAAAATCACTATTACTTGCTTGTTTGGTAGTATTTACGCTTAAGTATTCAAAAACTTCAAATCCCGACGCAAAATAGTATAAGCTACTTAACATTAATATAAAGCAGGCAAAAACTTTAAAAACATTAGAAAAAGGAATAATTGATAAATTAATTTTTTTATTTTTAATATATAAATTTAAACTCGTATGTTTTTTTCTTATTTTTTTAATAATAAAACATACTAAAAATAAAATTAAATATACAATTAATAATCTAATAATAATATATTTAGCACCATCAGCAATTACTGAATTACTTGTTCCCTCAGACATTTGAACACTAAATAATAATTGTTCAATAGTCACATTATAAAAGTTTTCATTAATGTAGTTATATAAAAATAAACAAATTAAAGCTAAAGTTAAAAATAAATATATTAATATTTTATTTATTTTTATTTTTCTTAAAATGATTTTCAATTTTTGAAAACAAAGTTCCCCTATTATTTTTATTTTTGTTAGAATTTTTTTGCTTCCGTTTAGAAGAATTTGTTTTACGTTCTTCATCCTTTTCTTCATATTTTACCTCTACTTCTAATTTTATATTTTTTATTAATATAACAAACATTAAAACTAATAAAATATTTATAACTATTGAAATTAAAATATAAATACTAAAAAATGTTGAAACTTCATTTAAAGCATTCCATAAACTATTATCAATATCAAAGAAGGAAAGTACTATCAGATTATTTATTCCTTGTGACATTAATAATAAAATACCATAGTAAAAAATTAAATTCTTTATTTTTAATCCTTTAAGTAAATAATCCATTACTTTTAGGCCAAATAAACTTGGTAATAGCATAGCTATTAATGCATACATATCCCAAAACCTCCCTTAGTAACTATTTATTTTTTAAATCTTTTTCAGTCTCTTTAACGATGTAAACAGGTCTATTTTTAACTTCTAAATATGTTTTCGAAAGATATTGTCCAATAATACCAGTACAAAGAAGTTGAACGCCGCCGATTAAAAACATAATACACGCCATGCTTGGCCATCCACTAGTAGGATCACCAAAAATAAGTGTTCTAACAATAATGAATATTATAATTACAAAAGCAACTAAACAGAATAAAACACCAAATATGGCTGCAATAGAAAGTGGTACAGTTGAAAATGCTGTTATACTATCTAGTGAATATAGAAATAGTTTCCAGAAAGACCATTTGCTTGTCCCTGCAGCTCTTTCCACGTTTTTATATTCAAGCCACTTTGTTTTATAGCCAACCCAACTAAATATTCCTTTAGAAAACCGGTTATATTCGGTCACTTCTAAAATTGAATCGACCATTTGTCTTGTCATTAATCTAAAGTCTCTTGCCCCATCAACTATTTCTGTTTTAGAAATTTTATTAATAATTTTATAATACATTCTGGCAAAGAAACTTCTGATTGGTGGCTCCCCTTCTCTACTTACTCTTCTGGTGGCAACACAGTCATATTCCTTTTCCTCTAATATATTATACATTTCTATAAGCATTTCTGGGGGATCTTGAAGATCAACATCCATAAGCCCTACATAATCACCAGTAGCATATTTAAGCCCGGCATATATACCTGCTTCTTTACCAAAGTTACGAGAAAAAGAAATATATCTTACATCTTTGTTTTTACTTAAATCTCTTAATATATCCAGCGTTTTATCGGTAGAACCATCATTAATAAATATTAACTCAAATTCTACTTTTTTCATTTTATTCATTACTTTCTTCATTTCTTTGTAATAAAGACTTATCATTTCTTCTTCATTATAACAAGGAATTATAATACTAACTTTCATTTATACCACCTCTACAAATGTTTTGTTTTCTGTTTTTTAAATGCCTTATAACTAATAATATAATTATACACGTAATTGTTATGAATGTCACTATTTTTGCGATTACGTAGTTATTTGTTCCTGGATATGAAACATAATATTTTCCATTTTTCTCTAATTCAATAGCAATAAATCCATTTTTATTTTTAAAGTATTCTATTTTATGGCCATTTTCGTCTATTATTTGATAACCTAAATAATAAAGTCTTGGTAATTCTAATGTTACTTCGTTTTTAATATTTTTAACTTCAAAAATTAAATTAGGAACATCATTTTCTATTACCTTTATCTTAGCATCACCTTGAGTAATTTCTGTTTTGTTATCATTTCTTTCATCAAAATACTCTATGTTTTCTGCTGTTTCGATTGGTAAATACTCTTTTTGCCATCCCATTCCTGCTGGCATATCAATTGGAATATTTTTATACAGTCTAGCACCTTGAAGGTTATCATAAAAGCTAAATGCAAGTAGAATGATAATAAGGGCGGTAGCAACAGGAATAAATTTTTTCTTAAATAAATTATAAAAAGAATTTAACCCTTCTACAGCTAATAAACAAAATCCGATCGTTGCAAAAGTACAAGTTCGCCATGGAAATTGAATGTTTTTTAAAAAATCAGGCATTATTGTCCAAATAAAATCATTTGAGGTAAAAAATATACCCATTATTCCAAATATCAAAAATCCAATGATAAATTTTACACGATTTGTTGGCACCTTTTTAGTTAATAATTTTACTAAAGCCGCAATAGATAATAAAATAACAATAATGTTCAAACTTACAAATAATAGATTAGAGCTACCCGTTAAATCAGCAATTTTCACGAAAAAGTATTTTAAATCAAGTGTCCAGATATCACTACCATATGTTCCTTGAAATATTACATATTCCCCTAAAATCATATGTTCAATTAATGGAACGGTAAAAGTAGAAGTCAAAATTAAAATAATAATAGCGGATATTATTAAAGGAATTAAATTTTTCTTTTTAAATATTTCTTTAATAAATAATAGTAAAAACACAAATAAAAATAAGGTAAACCATACTGATAAAACTAAATGAGAATACATTAATCCCACATAACCTAGGATAAAACATAGATAAAATTTGATTTTATCATCTTCTCGGAACAAATAATAAAGGCCCAGAAAAACTAATGGCATAAAAACAAAAATACAACTTTCATTTAAAGCATCTCTGGCAAATAAATCTACAAAGAAGTAACTAGATGATAAATAAATGATAGATGCTATTAAACCATGCTTTTGACTTTTGAATAATTTAGTCGCTAACATATACATAGTTAGCCCTGAAGCTAAAATGATTAAAAATTTAACAATTTTTAAAGCGGCATAGGCCTCAAATCCAAATATATTGGCTATTATTAAAAATAATCCACCTAAAGCATGAGGCAGTATTGGATAAAAAAGGCCAATACCATATCCTAGATTATTTCCAATTAATGGTACTATTTTAGAAGTTAAATATGACAAGTCTTCCCCTCTTGCAAGTATATTAACGACGTGAAATGGTGTATCGTCGCCATATATATAGTTGCTTATAAAAGGAATAAACATAAATAATGAAAAAACAAAAATGATAATTGTATAAATGTTGAAATACTTTCTTTTTTCTAAATCTTTTATTCCTTTTTTTAATTTAGTTTTTATTTTTTGCACAGTAACCACCTCTATAAGTATGAAACTTTTTCATTATTTTTATAAACCTCTTTAATTATACCGCCACCTAGGCATTTGTCACCATCATAAAATACGCAAGCCTGGCCTGGAGTTACTGATTTAGCTCCTTCTGGATAACTCACTAAAACATTACCATCCTCTAATATATTAGTTTCTATTACATTATCCTGCTGGCGATATCTAAATTTAGCAGTACATTTTTTTGGAAGTTTATCCAATAGATTAACTTCTTCTATGATGGCTGCTGTACTTATTAAATATTTATTTTCATCTCCTAAAGCTACATATAAAATATTTTTCTTTAAATCTTTACCAACAACAAATAATCTTTCATTAGTGCCACCGACGTGAAGTCCTCTTCTTTGACCAATCGTGTAATACATAAGTCCCTGGTGTTTACCTAAGACTTCATTTGTTTCAATATTAACAATATTTCCTTCTTTATTTGGTAAATAGTTTTCTAGAAAGTGTTTGAAATTTCGTTCACCAATGAAGCAAATACCAGTAGAATCTTTTTTTTCAGCCGTTATTAAATCATATTTATGGGCTATTTCTCTAACTTCTTTTTTAGTCAAATCGCCTAGAGGAAACAAAACATTTTCCAGTTGTTTTTTAGAAACTTGTGATAAGAAATAAGTTTGATCTTTATTGTTATCTTTCGCTCTATATAAAATACCGTTTTTAATTTTGGCATAATGACCTGTAGCAATGTAATCTGCGCCTAATTTTCTTGCTTCCTTAGCAAACATATCAAATTTAATATATTTATTACACATTATATCGGGATTAGGTGTTCTTCCTTTTTTTAATTCATCTAAAAAATAGGTAAACACATAGTCCCAATATTCTTTTACAAAATCAACGCGATGTAGTGGTATGCCTATTTTTTCACATACTTTTTTTGCATCATTATAGTCTTGTTCCTGAGGACAAATATCATTATTTAAATCAGGATTACCTAAAAAATCCCCATTAACACTAGTATCCCAGTTTCGCATAAATAAGCCTTCAACTTCATATCCTTGCTTTTTTAGGAGAATAGCCGCTACACTACTATCTACTCCCCCGCTCATACCAACTATGACCTTTCTCATAAAATCACCTTTTATTATTGTATCAAAAAAACGGCAGAAAATCTACCATTTTAAGACATCCATAACAAAGTTAATCACTTTTGGAAGTGCATATATTTCATAAATTGATGTAATTGTTAAAATGATTATTGAAAAAGCTAAAACTGTTAAATATCTATTCATATAGTGTTTAAAATCTATTGGCTTTTTAGAAGTAATACTATTTATAATTCTAAAAGACATTATAAGGGCAAATGCGGAAAGAAGCATAAATATTAGTATATTTATAACATGATGCGGGAAACAATATATAATGGCCATTAAAATACCTTTAATTTTGAAAGTTGCAATAATACTGCCTACTGAGAAACCTAAAACAAAAGCTTTTAAAAATAATATAACAATAACTATTACAAAACCAATAACCGATACACCTAAAAGCCAAATTAAAATTGCGAGTCCAACAGTTAATATCAAAGAATTAATAAAAGAATTTGTATATTCCAACTTATTATTAGCTATATTATCAAAAAAAGTATTTAAATAATTAACTACTAATTCTTTGTCAGAGGTACTTATTATTGCTGTAAAAAGAGCTCCAGCAGTTATGCCAATTATTACTATAACTAGTAAAAAAATAAATAAATTTTTGTTAATTCTAATTTTTCCATTTAACTTGTCCATATATTTTTTCATATTCTTGTCTCCTCTACTCAATTATATTAAACTTAGAAAAATATATTCCAAAAATCAGGAAAATATATTATAATTATATTAGAGGTGAAATTATGAATGAAAAAATACAAAAAATAATTGTTTGGATTATGTTAATAGTAATATTATTATTCTTTATTGCCACTATTGTGTGGGGTGTTAATTAATTTTATTAATAACAAAAATACAGGTTTTAAAGCCTGTATTTTTTATGACTTATTTATAATTGACACATTCATTGGTTATATAATCTATTATTTTTTTGTCTGTTTCTGTATTATAATGAAGTCCATCTGATGTTTCAAAGTCTATATTATGATATGAATCGCAATATGTAACATTACTTAAACTATCCTCATTCATATATTCAATCATAAGACTATTTAAGTTTTCAACTTTAGCATTAGATCTGATATTATTGGGTATTTTTTTATTAATAATATCATCATCAACCGGATTAACAGATAATAAGTAAAAATTTACATCAGGATATTCTTCAAATAATTCTTTATATATATTATAATAATTTTTAGCTATTAGTCTAGTATTATCAGTATGATTTAAATCATTAACACCCAAGTTTACTACTACATGATATGTATAATCATCATTTCTATTATCCATAACCTCGTAAAATTTATCCAAGGCAATGTCTTCTAACCAACTTATGGCAGCTCCTGATTTAGCAATAAATTCTACGTTACTAGGTATTTCTACTTTTTTATTATCTTTAAGAAGATCCATTCTAGAGTCGCCAATAATAATTATTTTATTTAACGATAATTTATTAACTTCATTATTCTGGCTACTTCCTATTAATAATTTTGATTCTACTGTTTTAGTTCCTTCTATATTTGTAGATGCTTCAGTAGGATTAATAAAGAGTAATGAAGAAAACATGATAAAAGCAAAAGAACCTAAATAAATTCCATTCTTTTTAAAAGAGGATAATTTTCTTATGTTATTATGATTATATATCAATAAACAAAGAATAACACAAGTTAAAATAATTAAAATACAAATCCCATCAAACAAACTAAGGTCATCAATATTTAATAAAGACATATTTAAAGCTAAAATCATTTCTATCACCACTTAAAATATTCTATCACAAATTTAAAATAATTTAAAGAAATAACAGATAACATTTATAAATCACTTTACTATGGTGTTTTTTTAAATTGGATATAGACTTAAATTAAACTATTTGATACAATATATTTGCGAAAAAAATTAATTTATTATAAGTTATATTTACTAAAATAAATATGGAAGTGTGATTTAATGGAAAAGAAAATAAGACAATCTAATTTCGAACTTATGCGAATAATATCAATGATTTTAATTGTTATTTGGCACATTATAGTACATGGAGGACTTTTAGATAATACAACAGGAACAACGCACTCACTTATGCAACTTATTCTTTGTATAATTATTATTCATGTTAATTCTTTTGTTTTAATAACTGGTTATTTTCAATATAACAAAAATTTCTCTTTAAAGAAATTTTTCTCAACATTTAATGCCGCCTGGTTTTATAAAGCTGTAATTCTATTAATCTTTGTTGGATTTGGAATTATGACAGTATCAAAAGGAGAATTTGTTCAAACAATATTACCAATAGATATTGGTTACTGGTTTATCGCAACATACCTAGCATTATATGCTTTAAGTCCATTTTTAAATAAATTAATTAAAAATCTATCAAAATCAGAATTTCAAAGATTAATATTAATACTATTATTTGCTTTTTCCTTAATACCTTTTATAACCCAACAAGGTGAACTTGCAAATAATGGTTCAAATATTATAACTTTTATTATTTTATATTTTATTGGGGCTTATTTAGCTAAATATCCGATAACAAAAGAAAATATTTTAAGCAGGATTTCAAATGCAAAATATAGATTTATTCTTTTATCAATATTTATTCTTATGGCAACTATTAATTTTGCTGGTTGGATGTTTTACAATAATTTCTCTGGCTCTTCTAATTCTTTGGTATCATATTTATGTGGTATCCAAAATGCAAGTGGTTTAGCCTATAGTAATCCGTTTGTTATTATTCAAAGTATATGTTATTTCTTATTGTTTTCTACATTTAATTTTAAAAATAAATTTATTAATTCTATTAGTCCTCTAGTATTCGGTGTTTATTTAATTCATGATAACAGAATGATGAGAAGTCAAATATATGATTGGTTTGGTGTTACATCACCTGAATTCTACGCATCAAATAAAGTAATATTATATTTATTGTTAACAGGAATTATTATATTTACTGCTTGTATTATAATTGAATTTATTAGAAATAAAGCTTTGAAATTATTAAAAAGCCAACAATTTATTCATTTTCATAAAAGAAAAATAGAATAAATTGTTTTTTTATTCTATTAATCAATAATGATATTAAAATGATTATACGAGCCCAGTGTTCATTATCAAATTATTAAATAAGCTTCTGTTTTAAAACAAATTAAGAGACTATTTCATAAGTGTTTTCATCAATTTTTTTAGTATTAAATTTATCGAGTTGTTTCACTAAGTTTTTATTCTCCGTAGGAATAATAATAATTGTTTCTTCTTTTAATTTGCTATCTGAAATATTATTGCAAGTTGTTTGAACATTATGTCTATAAAGTTCATATCTAAGAACGTAAGTTGAATATGATGATAGAGAGCAGTCCATTAATAGTACAATTTCATTATTTGGATATTTATTAAAATCATATTCTTTTATAATGTTTTGTATTTGTTGACGTTCTGAATTTTCATAAGAATCTATACCAATTAAAGGCCCTGGTTTATTCATTTTATTTTCAAAAATCAAAAAGCTAAAAATTAATATAGTAATAATTAAAATTATGGTTCCTTTTTTGTCATCGCATATTTCAAATAATAAAACCAAAAGGATTCCAAGAAGAACAATAATACATGACATTAAATAGCGATTATAACTTGCTAAAGCCACTGCTTCTTCATAAGGCATTGAAAGAACATACAAAAGTCCATAAACTGCCCAATAGCCTAAATATAAAATATCACATAAAATTAAAACTTTAAATATATCTTTGCGTCTTTCTTTATATAGGCAAATTAGTATTATTAAAGCAAGATTTATTCCAATAATATACCAGTTAATTAAAGAATTTAAGTTAATAAAATTATTTAAATAAGCTATGACAATAGTTAGACTTTCTTCATAACCATTACTAGTGATATTTCTTACAGCATTAGTGATACTAATAGAATGTTTAGTAATCTGTCCTGTATCTCCATAATAAACTAATAATAAATGTTGCTGCCATAAATAGAAAATAGCTGCGACACATAACAATATAACAGCACTATAACCACAAGCCAATTTCAATTTTTTATTTCTAATACCAATCAACAAAATTAATAATATGTTCAATCCGATAAAAAGAAAACCACTGTTTTTCAAAATAATAAATACACATGACAAAATTCCTAAGTAAATGCATGCTTTTTTTAAATTATCACGATAGTAATAAGCTAACACAACGGATAAAATTCCAAAAGCGCCTAATAAAGTATCTACTAATAAGTCAGAAATTAAGACATTACATACAAATAAATATAAATTAAAAACTATATATAAAATACTACAAATTATTTTATTTTTGTCTTTAAATAAAACGGTTAAGGCCGATACAATTCCGATTAATAAATAACTTTGGCCCATAATCATAGCATATTCACTTTTACCGGCAATTAAACCAACAAAATAAATAAATAAAGCACTAGCTGGAGGATATGTAGTAAATTCATCAACACTGTATTGAAAACTTGGTAATGTATCATGTAAAAAAAGCTGTTTTACAATTAAAGCCCAATGTGAAAAATTATCGTAAGATGTAAATGTCAACCTATAAGAAATAATTGACACAAATATAATTAATACTAAAACTAAAATTGTTTTGTAATCAAAAGATTTTTTTATAAAATCTATGCTAATTTTCTTTCTGATAAATAAGTATGCTAGATATCCTAAGCCAAACAAAAATATTAACAAAGAGCAAAGCTTTAGAATATTCAATAGTGACGCTACAAACAAAATTAAAATGATTGATAAAAAAGTAATAGGCATAGCAAATTCTTTTTTTACTTTAAATTTGTTATGTACAAACAAAAATATTCCAAATAATGATATCCATAAAAGTAAAATTCTTAAAATTGTAATCATTTAAAAACAACCACCTTTTGTATAAAATAATTAATAACAAATAGTATAATATCAACAAAAAATTTAATAATTATTGCAAATGTATCAATTAAAAATTTGTTGATAACATAAACCAATATACTAGAAACACACATTTGAATAAAAACTAAAATATAATATTTTAGCAGCATTCTTTTACTATACTTTTTAAAAACTAATTTTGAGTTTATTAGAAAATTATATAATGAGGATAATATTCTCGCACAGATAGTTGAAACAATTATTGACTCATAGCCTAAAAAAAATCCAAATATATAATTAAATAATCCAAATAAAATTAAATCAACGAAAAAAGATGATCCAGCGGAAAAAACATAAGTTAGAAAAGTTCTATTTCTTTTTATAAAGTTCATTTTTTATAATTCCTATTTCTTGTGCTAAAGCAATATTTTTTCTTTTTTCGAGATTATTAATTCGATATAAATCAAAAGACAAAATTAATAAACTTATAACTCCACCAAAAAATAATAGATTTGATATAGTTTCAATTCCCGCTAGTTTACTAATTTTCATTAACATTTCAGGAAATAAAACAAAAACAATCATTAAAATACCAATTAAAAACCAAAGAATAGAACTTTTAATAGGCATTTTATCTTTATGAACAGCATTTAAAACCATTGCAAAGAAAAGTAAAATAATTATAAATGTAAATATTTTTAAATTTAAAGGTAACATTAATTTCTCCTCCCAAATTTATTCAAATCAAGTAGTAAAATAGAAAGACAAACATTAAACATATAATAAACAGACTTTAAAAATCTTATTGAAGACTTTCCACCTACTCTTTCATGCATTTTGACACCAACTTCTTTAATAATAAAATTATTTTTAACTAAGGCATAATTAGTAATAGGTTCTGGGAAGTCATAAGGATAATTAGCTGCGAAAATTTCGATAATTCTTTTATTAACTGCTCTAAAACCACTGGTTACATCTTTCATTTTCTTTCTAGATAAAATTTTTATTAAAAAGGAAATAATACCAATCCCAACTTGCCTTGCTTTTGTTGATTTAAAATCACTGGTATTATCAATGAATCTAGAACCGATTACCATATCCGCTTCTTTATTTATTATTGGATCAATTAGCTTTTCAACGTAATTAATATCATGCTGCCCATCACCATCAAATTGAATGGCTATATCATAATTATTGTAATAGGCATATTTATAACCAGTTTGTACCGCTGCACCAATTCCTAAATTAAATGGTAAATCAACATAATTAATATTATTGTTTTCTAAAATTTCTTTTGTTTTGTCAGTACTTCCATCATTAATAACAATATAATCAAGAGAATACTTTTTATAACTCTTAATATTATTTATAGTATTAAGAATATTTTCCTCCTCATTATATGCCGGAATAATTATTAAAATTCTCATAACACACCTCACCATATTTCAAATTAATTATATCAACTATAGTATTTAAAGTCAATTAGAAAACAAGGCAGAATTAACTGTCTTGTTTTTCATCTTTTTTGTTGCCATTTTTATTAACACTAATTAAAAGCATACCACAAATTAAACCTAAGAATAAAGTACAAATCCATTCGTCAAAAACATTACCACTCATTATTCCGGCAAAGAATACAAGGGCAATACTTCCAGCTAAAGTAACATTTAGGAAATTAAATTTATTCTTATAATCTTTAAACATTTTATATAATGAATAACCCAAAACAACCAAATATGGTAAAATGAACAATATTATTCCAACAATTCCGATAGAATACATATGTACATAGATATCATTTTCCATATAGCATGGAGCATTTCTAAGTCTTGTAAACGACATGCCAACAACATAATCTAATTTATTATCGTTAAGTTCAATAATATGATTAGTAATATCAGTTTTTAACTGACGGTGATTAGCTCGGTCTTCAAATGGTATTTCATATTCTTTAAGCCAAAAATCTGGGTCATCGGTATATGGGTAAATTTTTTCAATGTATGTTCTATCAACGCCAAAAGTATTGTAAGAATTTTTAACAAAAGTAACTTTTTCTTCTTTTAAAGCTTCTTCTTCCTCTTTAGTTAAATCTTCACTTTCTTTTTCAGCTATATATTCTTTAAATTTTTTAAGAGATTTTTTAGAATTTGTTCCTTCTATATCATCCTCAACTTGTTGTGAGTTATCATTAATATATGTTCTATTCATAACTGGTGAATATGGAAGAATAGCTGCAAAGACAGCAATTATTGCCACTAAAACGACAAGAGCTTTTTTCTTTAGTTCTATTTCTTTTTTGAAAAAAACAAAGAATAAATAAACTAAAATCATAACAGCACATATGGCAATCCAGCCCATAGATGCAACCCTAGTACCAAGCATAATCATTGCCAAAATAGTTAATACTAAAGTAATCGTGTGTAAAATGTTTGGTTTTTTGAAATAAATATAAAGTAAAATTGGTAATAAACAAACTAATACACCACTTACTTGATTAGCCATATGGAATATTCCTTTAGATGCAACATCAAGATATTGATATTTATCATAAGTAGATGCTAAAAACCACTCAAAGAATGTAGCCTTAATTTGATGAGTTCCCCCACCATAAGAAGCTAAAGCAACTCCAAGAAAATTTGTTAAAACCATTGTACCACTAAAAATTAAAGCCACGGCAACAACAATAGTTTGAAAATGTTTTAAACTTAGTTGTTTTTCATAGGTTATAAAGATGATTAATAATGGCATAATCATTCTAATAATATAAAACATTTCGCTAACAAAAGAATAATCATCAAAATTGCCATATGGCACATAAAAGTTTAATGAATTCAAATGATGGAAAATAGCATAAATAATATAAACAACAGCGGCTATTATAAATGCCTTATACTTTCGCTTATCTTTAAACCATATAAAAGTCGTTATAAATAATACTCCCATAACAAGCATTCTAATAATTGTTGATGGTGAGAACTTAAAAATATCAATTAAGTTATCACTGTATAACCAAAATATATCAAATATTGGCTGGGCAATCATAAAGCCAATGAATAAATATAACATAAATTTTTTTAATTTTTCATTTTTTAACATGTTGACACCTCATCTAGTAAACTTTCTATCTGTTTTATTATTTTTTTTGTATCATATTTAAAGTCTTTTAAATTATCTTTATATTCATTTAAAATTTTTCTATTATCAATAATAGTAAGCAAAGCCTGATATAAGCCTTCTTCGCTATTTTCTGTTATTATACCATATTTATCATTCATAATTTCTTTGATACTAGCAACATCGGTTGATATAACGGGGACTTCTAAAATCATAGCTTCTAAAATTACTAAGCCAAATGGTTCATATCTTGAACACATCAAAAAGGCATCTGATGCTTTAACATAAGGAAATGGATTCTTCATTCTCCCCATTATTTCTATTTTTCCCTCTAAAGAATACTCATGAACCATATTTTTAACTAACTGCATGTCGGGTCCATCTCCGATAATTCTTAAATGAACTTTATTTAATCTTTTTTCTTGATTCAACCGGTTAAATACTTTAACCAAACGATCATATCCTTTCATATTATGAATTCGGCCCACTGATATTAAATTTAAATCATTATTAAATGTTATTTTTTCGGAATTTGCTTGTTTTTTAATTTTATCTTCATCAATTAAATTATAAATAACTTCACATTTAGTGTTTGGATATTTTTCTTGAAACCGCTTCACTACAGAATTCGAAATTCCAATTATTTTATTAAAATGAGTAAAAGTTTCTGTAAATAAATGTTTATACTTCACTGTACAGTCATACATTGAATAATCAGTATGCAGCCAGTGGTATTTCATAGTACTATCACCATAAGCTGTAAATAAAGCTGTAAAACCATCTTTAAAAGCAATTTCAACATCATAATGTTTACTTAAACATTTCTTTCTTTCTTTTTTGATTTTTGATTTAATTAATGAGGTTTTCATTAATAACACTAAATATATTTTTTTTAAAATTTTAACAATGTTTTTAGAGTGTATAACTTCCTTAATAGATAAATCTACAACATTGAAAAATGGCGTTCCGTAAATAATATTAACACTTTCTGGTAGGTTATCTAAATAATCACCATTATTATGTAAAACCATAATATCAATTTTGTATTTTTTTAAATTGATTTTTTTTAAAATGTCTTCTAACAAAACAGAGACGCCGCCCATTTGTTTTTCATCAACAACAAATAATACATTTTTCAAGTTATCACCTCTAATTCATTTTCCCAATATTAATAATATAAATAATTGTTGCAAAAACACGATTGAAAAAAATAAAGTATATACTATTAAATACAGATGTCAAATTACGGGGCTTAATAATATATTTGTTTTTACGATACTTAGGAAAATTTGTTTTAACTAATTTTTTAACATCTTTAACACCGCTCATAAATTTAGAAAAATCGCCACATTTAGCAAGCCTTTTAATAAATGTATTATAACAATATCGGACATAAGAATATTCGAGTTCTTGATAATATTCTTTGTCCAAATTATTTTTATTATAATAATCAATTAAATCATTAAAATTATCAAGTAAATCATATAGTTTTTCATTATATGTATAAGTTATAGAACCCGTATTTTGAACATAATTAATTAACGGTTCATTTACTGAACCAATATGTTTTACTTTAGGAAACAATCTAAAATTAAAATGTACATCTTCATACCAAACGTTTTCTTTAAATCTTAAATCATTTAATAGCTCCCGTTTATATATTTTATTCCAAACAACTCCCGAAGAATAAGAGAAGATCATGGCTCTTTTAATTTCTTCTAAAGATGTAGTATCATTTATACCTGAAGAGATAATGACCTCTTTTTTAGGATAAACAATATTTACATCACAAGCAACAAAATCAAAATTATCAGAAGTAACTTTCTCATACAGTTTTTCTAAAAAAGTGGAAGACATATAATCATCAGCGTCCATAAAAACAATGTAATCTCCTTTTGCATGATCTAGTCCAATATTTCTTGCTAAAGAGACATCCCCTACTTTTTCATTAATTACACTAATAAAATCATATTTTTTAGCATATTCTTCTAAAATATCTTGAGTCTTATCATTACTACCATTATTAACTGCAATTATTTCAAAATCAGAAAAGGTTTGATTAATTAAACTATCAAAACTACGATTAATATATTTTTCAGCATTATGACACGGAACAATTACACTTATCTTCATAGTTACTTCCTCCTAAGTATTTTTTTTATTAAGCTAACTTGATTATAATAAAATAAATTACATATGATTTTATATTTTAAACCAGTTTGTTTATAATAAATGTTTTTTCTCCAATTAGGGAATTTATTTTTCATTTCATCAGTAACTTTTTTAATGTTTTTAATTCCTTCTTCATAAGCGATAAATCTTAAATTGGCAGCATGAAGTAGATACTCAATATAAATAAATTCTAGTTCGTCTTTATATTCATTAAACATTTTTTTATCAATAAAGCCTTGATATAAATAATCCAAAACTTCAAAAATATCTTCCCATTTCGGATTATATTTTTCTTGATTTAAGGATGAACCTTCTCTTTGAAAGTAATAATACTTAGCTTCTTTTAAATAACTGTAATCTTTAGCAAGAGCACTTACTAGTGGCATAATAGCATTATCTTCAAAGCATTTTCCCGGCAAAAAAAACAAATTGTTTTCTATAAATAATTCTTTTTTTAAAAGCTTACATACAGGGCCTGGCATTGCCAAGATATGAGTTTTTTTATTAAAACCGAAAAATGGTATTAATGACATGTATATTTTATTATTATCATTATAGTATTTAAAATAATCGCAGTAGATAATATCCTTTTTGCCATTATCGCTTAAGTTTATCATTTTTTCAATTGTATCAGGCTCAATAAAATCATCACCATCGACAAAAAACAAATATTCACCATTGGCTTTTTCTATCGCAAAATTTCTAGCTGAAGCAGCCCCTTTGTTTTCTAAATGGAAAACAGTTACTCTATTATCTTTCACAGCATAATCATCGCAAATGATTGGACTATTATCAGTACTTCCATCATCAACTATTATAATTTCAAGATTGGTATAAGTCTGATTTAAAACACTATCTAAACAACATTTTAAATAAGATTCAACATTATAAATTGGTATAATTACCGACACTTTCATCAATTATCACCCATTTTTCTACACTAATTTTATCAAAAATAAGCAAATATGTCCACAATTAAAAAACTTAGTTTTCACCAATCACCTTTTCAAGTTCTTGAAGAATATCATTATTAAATTTTTCGGGATCAAATTTTAATGGATGAAAGCCATGATCCAAAAATTGTTTTAAACCTTCATAAAAACTCTCATCGTCTGTTTCAGTTACTATTCCATATTTATCTTTAACATCAATCAAAGCATCACTGACATTAGTAGTAATTATTGGCTTGCCAAGGACCTTAGCTTCCATAAAGACGACTGGATTTCCTTCTAATACCGAAGAAAGAACAACGGCATCCGCAGCCTTATAATAAATAAAAGGATTTGATTTCCTTCCTAAGAAAAAAACTGTATTTTCCAAATTATTTTCTTTAACAAATGTAGTATATAAATTATGATTAGGGCCATCTCCAACCATCCATAGGTCAAAATCATAACCTTCTCTAACTAATCTTTTAACACACCTTAAAATCATTAATAAATTTTTAGATTTTTCTTCATGCCTACTAACATTTACTAAATTAGTTTTTCTTTTTTTAACATTTTTTTCTTCCGCCAATCTTTTAATTCTCTTATAGTCAATAAAATTATTAAAAACGAAACATTTACCTTTAAAATCAATACCGGCTTTTGCGAAATTATCTTTAATAGAATTTGATACAAAAACTACTTTACTATATTTTTGAGCATTAATATATTTAACAAACTTTTTTAAAGCTGCGCCTTGATATTCCTTAGTGAAATCACCATGTATCCAAATAGCATTGTTTTTTGAAAATTGATATGCAAGTTTTGTACAAGCTTTAATGGTTGTGGCATAAGCCGCCGCAAAATCAAATTTATTTTTATACTTTAGTTTAAAATACTGTAATTTTAAAAAGTTCATCATTTTTCTAAATAAAATATTTTTACTTTCACAAATATTGAAATCCATAATTTTTACTTGTTTAGGGATCGAATCTAAAAATATACCTTCTTTTTTTACTAAGAATAGATAAACATTATATTTTTGATAATCTAAATTGTTAAGTAGACTAACTAAAGCTGTTTCAATGCCACCAATATCTAAATTATAAACACAAAAAATTATATTCTTTTTCATTGTAACATCACCTATTTTTCAAAACTAGATTTCTCCGGCAATTTTTTTTCTAATACCACTTCAAGCTCCCTAGTCGCTTTTTCAAAATCTAAGTTGACATTTGTGTCATTAATACAAACTACTGTTGATTTATCACTTTTTATGTAGTTAAATAATTCTTCATTATTTTCTTTTAAACTAAAATACTTGCCCACATCATTATGCGATATCACACTAAAGTTTCCTTTTACCATTTGCCACCAATGAATAACCCACTGATTTACATCAAAAACACTTCTAAATTTATTTTGTGATGTTTTATCAAGCATATTATATTCTTTTTCCCATATTTCCTTAAAAGAGCTTTTTAAAAACGAATTTGCGGTATGAGGCATATCAAAACCACAAAAATATCGCCAACGATATAGCATCAAATATCTAATATTTCTTTTCCCATATTTTAAATTAAAAACTTTAGAAAAATTATTTTTAATGAAAGTTCTTTTATCAAAGTTTCTATTAATTACAAATAAATCATTTAAAACAATGTGATCAAAAAAATTATCTTTCGCATCTTCTGTTTTAAAAGTATTTTCTTTCCAAAAATCACATGGCAAACCGTTTTTGAAAAAATATTCAGGTTTTAAATAATTTAGAATAAACATGTCATCATTGAATAAAACAAACTTTTCTTCTAATTCATCAATATGATGAAGATTAAGCTCAATTGGATTGGCACTAAAAGTTGGCAAATATTTTTTAGGAATAAAGTCTTCATGTTTTACAATATTAAGTTTAGGATTAGTAGTATCTAGCCAATCTGGTACATGACCCCAAGTAATAAAATGAATTTTATTAACCCAAGGGGTATACTTTTCAACTCCTCTAAACCAATATTTTAAAGTTCCCATGTCCCTATATCTATTTATAGTATCTGTAATATCTACTTTTTTTTCAGAATACTTATTTTTTTCTTCTATCCATTTAGGATCGCTACCATCAACCCACATAATAACAAAATCTATTTTTTCATTCATATTAAAACTCCTTTTACTACACACTTATCTTTAAAACCATTATACCGTATTTTAAGCGAAAAAAAAAGGCTTTGAGTAAAACCTTTTTTAATTAGCAGTTCTTTTTTTGAAAACTAATTCTTTAAGTTTATCAACCAAAAATTTAAATATGTCATCTTTGGTAACATATAAGATAATTGCATATGTCATAATACCAGCGATTACTTGTAAAATATTTGTAATAATTCCAACGCCTAAAGTAAAGCCAATAAGGGCAACGACTGCACCCATTATACCAGCTGAGAATAAATATTTAAAGAATTTTCTTAATATTCCTTGGAAATTAAAACTTTTTCTAACAAAACAGTATTGAACAAGGAAAACTGTAAATTCCGTTATTGTCGCTGTTATGGCAGCACCGACACCTCCAAGTGGTTTAATCAAAATAAAGTTAAATAATAAACTTATAAAAGCCCCACTAATTATGGAAATGGTATACTGCGATGTTTTTTCGAAAGGAACTAAGTATTGCGTACCTAATACATTTGTAATTGAAATAAAGATAATTGTTGGCGCAAGAAAACAGATAATAGTTCCTACTCTTGTAAACTCTTCAGTTAAAAACCAAGGAACGAAAAATGGAGCAACTGATGCAAAACCGATCGCTAATGGCAATGATAATAATAATGCGACCTTTAAGGTTTTATTGGTTATATTCTTAGCCTCAGTTTCGTTTCCCTCACTTCTTATCTGGACAACTCTCGGAAGCATAACCGTTCCAATAGCTGTTACAATATATAAAACCATTGTCGTAAATCTATAAGCATAATTATAGAAAGCAACTTCATTAATATCTGGGTAAAGCATACCAATTAATGTTCTTCCGAAAACACTATATATTGTTGTGGCGATTTGCGGAATAAATAATGATATACTTCCTTTTAAATGTGAATATGCTTCTTTTAATGTTGGTTTTTTATAATTAACGTAATCACTTATCTTGTAAAATAATACCAAACTGTTAATTACAGATATTACGGCCATAAATACAGTATATAAAATCAAATCATTTGCATCATGGATAAAAAAGACTATACCAAGAACGGTAATCAATTTAATTATCATGTTACGGATAGATACTTTTTTAAAATCTTGCATTCCGGCATAAAACCAGCTAATTTCAAAAGCACTCGATAAGATTAATACACCTTGAATTATAAAAATATTTTTATATTCAAAATTAGTAAGCAGTATCATTAAAATAAAGATAACAAAAGAAATTGTTACATTTATCATCTGAAGGGTAAATATTTCACTAAATTTTTTGGAGACAACATTTTTATCATTAGTTGCCGTAGCTTTGGCAATTTCTCTATTACCATAAATAGAAATACCAAACATACCGATAATTGTAAACCAGTTAACAATGGTATAAGTATAATCATAAATACCTAAATTAGTTGACCCTAGAGTTCTTGCTAAAATAGGCGCGGTAATAATTGGAGTCAAAAAAGTAAGCACTTGATATAGCATATTATAAATGTAATTTACTGATACTTTATTTCTTTGCATAATATCACCTAATGAATACTCCGATACGTTTTATTTGATAAATATGTGTAGATAATCTTAGAAGTAAGCGGATTTAACATCATTTTATAAGCCATTTGCTTTCTTTTTGGTTCATACTTTAAAAATGGGATAATTTCTTTTCTTTTATTTGAACATATTTTTAATAGTTCATATATAAGTTTTCTTTTTTCGTTATATATTTTTTTATCATTTATATTAGCAACATATGTATTTATTCTAATAAATTTCAAAAACATTCTATAATAGAAATACTGACTTTTATAATTTCCATCTTCATACTGCATTACAACACTAGTAAATACGGTATGATAATAATTCGCAATTTTCGGATTTACATCAGTCATAGTATTTCCTTCACGTTCCATTAAGTAATATGCTAGCGGTTTTTCAAAACACATTGCTTTTTTACTTCTTAGGACAAAAAGCATATATAGTAAACTATCCGTATAACTGACTCTATGTGGGAATTTTATATCTTTAGCAACTGCTGTTCTATACAGTTTAGCATGGGGACTTTCTATTAAAAACAAAAACTTCTCCAGCCCATTTTCTCTAGTATAAACTTTCTCAAATTCCGGGACAAAAACATTGGGATACGCTGAAATATTTGATGTATTTTTAATCGTTCCATCTTCATAAATTTCATAATGATTAGCCATAGCTAAATCCAAATCATTTTTAATTGCCGCATTATATAGTATTTCAACGGCATCATCACTGATCCAATCGTCAGAATCACAAATTAAGAAATATTCTGTTTTAATGTTTTTAATCGCATATTCTAATACTGAGCCATAACCACCATTTTCTTTTTCAATACATTTTATCCTGTTATCTTTTTTGGCATACTCTTTAACAATACTGGCACTATTATCTGGAGAGCCATCACTTATAGCCCAGATTTCAATATCTTTAAAAGTTTGTTTTGTTAAAGATTCCAAACATTTTGCCACATACTTTTCTACATTATATATTGGTACTATAATACTTACTTTTGACATAACTATTCTCCTTCTAACTCGTTATATAAATTAAGAGCTTCATTAATAACTAAATCCATATTGTAATATTTATATTGAGCAAGTCTACCTACTAAATACAAATTATCAAATTTATTACATTTTGCCAAATATTTTTTATACATCTTTTGGCTTTCATCGTTTTCAATTGGATAATACGGAATATCATTATTATCTTTATTGAATGCTTTTGGATATTCACGCATAATTACAGTTTTATCTATTTGATCACCATTTTGAATGGTCATATGTTTATATTCCGTAATTCTGGTAAATTTATCTTCTTTTGTTGGATAATTTACCGTTGCCACATCTTGAAAATACTTAGTGTCTAACTTTTCAAATTCAAAATCTAAACTTCGGTATGGCAATATCCCCTCTTTATAATCAAAAAGTTCATCAATTGGGCCTGTATAAATAACTTTTCCAGTAAATTCTTTTCCTTCAAAATATATTTTGTCAGTAATTTGTAAAATATCTTTCGCATCAGTATTTAGCTTAACCGTTATATTATCGCTTTCTAACATTTTTTCAAATACTTTAGTATAACCTTCTTTTGGCATACATTGATATTTATCTTGAAAATACCGATCATCTAAAGAAACATATACCGGGACTCTGTTAGTTACGCTAGGATCTATTTCATCAGGTGTTTTACCCCACTGTTTCATTGTATAATACAAGAAAACATTTTGATAAATATATTCAGCTAATTCATTAATATCTTTGTCAGGATATTTTCTAAGTTCTAAAATTGGAATTTTTTTATCAATCCCAAATTTATTTTTTAATATATCAATTAATTTATTAGCAAGTTCTTTATCAAAACTTTTACTAATTGACGTTAAATTAAAAGGAATTGGTACTAATTTATTATTAACCATACCAAGAACACGGTGTTCATACTTAAACCATACACCAAAATTTTGCAAATAATTGTAAACATTTTCTAAATTAGTATGAAACAAATGTGGGCCATATTTATGCACGATTATTCCATTTTCATCTTTATAATCGTACATATTACCACCAATGGTATCTCTTTTATCAATCACAAGCACCTTTTTATTTGCTTTATTGGCTAATCTTTCCGCTAAAGTTGCTCCAGCAAAACCAGCTCCAATAATTATATAATCAAAATTCATATATTACTTCAACCTCTCTATCATTTAGTTTTTATCAATATAATCCTTTAATTTTGTTAAAAAATTAGCATTATTAAATTTCCATTTTTTAGGCTTAAAGTTTTTGCTTTGTTTTAATACATCTTCTAAACTATCACCATCATCAAGTTTTAATATATAGCCGTTTTGTGCAAAGTTTTCAACTATTTGCAATTGATGATCATTAGTATGTTCTTTATATTTAGCAAGTCTTGGAACCGCAATTACTTTTTTTCTAGCTCTAAGACCTGATAAAATACTACCAACTCCACCATGAGTAATTAAAAGATCACATTCATTTATCAACTTATTAAATTTTTCATTATCCATATAATCAAAAATTTCCATATCGTTAGATTTAAACTTAGTATACCCAGTTTGAACAATTACTTTTTCTTTGATATTGCCTTTATCAATTTGTTTTTGAACTAGGTCTAATAATCTTGTAAAACTTTTATCTTGTGTTCCTAAAGTTACAAAAATCATAGGCACCTCCTAAAATAAACTTCCCCAATATTTAGCATTGGGATATAACTCTAACATTTCTTCCCACTGAACTAAAAACAAATCAGCAAATTTGTATACGGATTTACCCGTAACTGTTTTAGTATTCTTGTTGGCAAATGTTTCAATAAAAATAATTTTACTACCAAAGATTTTACCAATACAACACATTGGCCCCGCAATGTGAGCGCCAGTTGTAACAATGTATTTTGGCCTAAATTTTAAAAATATAAAAAGTTCGATCCAGCAATTAAAAAATAATTTAAATAAATATGAAATTTTATGATCCTTTGTTCCATAAATGACATAGTCTATTTTTTTACCATATTCTTTTTTTAAAGCCAAATTTACAGATGTTTTTTCTGTAACAATATGATAATCGTATTCTTTAAAAAGTGGTTTTAACTGCATAAGTTCAGTTAAATGACCACCAGTACTGGCAATAAACAAAACTTTCTTTTTCTTCATTTTACCACCCTTTGTCTTTTATATCATTTTATCAGTTTTTTTAATGAAATTCAACTATAGTTATTTATCAAAAAAATAGTCAAATTAAGTTGTGACTATTTTGTGCTAATTAATTTCCGTTTTTTTACTTTATCGTATATAATCCATAAACTAAAAATTATAAGAGATAATATTGTCAAAATTATTCCGGCCTTTTTACCTTTTACACGATATGTTAAAACAACTTCACTATCTTCTCCATCAATTGGTATCATCATTAAAGCATTAGCCGCTTTTTCTGGAATAACTTTTTTCCCATTTACTGTAACTTCCCAAGATGTATCGTAGGGAATAGAAAGTAACACATTATTTCCAGACGCGGTAAACTTAATATAGCCATCATCAATACTTTGAAGTTCTATAGCGTTACTTTTGATTTTATTAATTACCCTTTCAAATTCTTCCAAATCAAAACTACAAAATTCAATATTTAATTCATCTTCTGTGTAATTACTAACTTCCAAAGTATGCGTTTTACTAGTATCACCTAATACTAATACATTGTAATTTAACCAGTCTGTTGAATATGTCTCACTTTCCGCACCATCTCTAGACATTAATAGGTCTCTTGGATTATATCCTGCTTGCATATAAATAATATGTGACCCATCATCGGCTTCAGAAATATATTTAAGAGCTCCCTCTTCTTGGACTGTCATTTCGTAAGGGGTAAATAGAGTTACTTTTTCTCCTACAATACCGCTATATATATCATTGATATATTCAAATGGATTACCATTACTAGAAACATTTGTTATCTTCTCTGAAGTATTAAATCCAAGTGGTAAAACATATTGATTTTCATAGACATTTTTATCATTATAACTATCAAAATCACTTTTTAATTCAAAACCGGCATAGTCTTGATTAGTTAGTAAATATTTGACTCCTAAAAGACTATCAGCCGCTAAAATAGGCTCATGATAAAAAGTTGGAAATTCATTACGACAATAACCTAAATTAGCTAAGAAAAGTCCCGTTATCGAATCGTAGCTAGAACTATAATGTTCAATAGTACTATAAGAGTGTGCCAAACTTTCATTACTAATAAAAGAGCCTTCCTTTTCATCTCGATCGATATTTGTTTCTATCCTATAAAATTCATTATGTTCTGGCCTTATTTGTTCAATCATTAGCGCTTCTTCTGTAGTGTATTTTTGATAATAATCTTTATCTACATTATAAACGTTTCCAATGACTAAATAAGCATTAAGTAAAATTTCTATGGCAAACACAGCTATTAAACAAACTTTTTTTCTTAGACCTTCTTTAAATTTTATTAAAATCACAAAATATACACCAAGTATAACAATTTGAACCCATAACCTTTTTGGTGAATATGGATTTAATAAATCAAAAATTAAAAACATTAAAATAATCCCAGCAATAATTTTTCCAAGTAGTTTTTTATCTAAACTTCCTTTTTGATTCATTACACTAGCCGCTAAAAGTAAAATAGTTAAAATTACTAAATAAAGAAATCTATATACAAAAGAACCTTCTCTCATGAAACCTACCCATACATATTCTAAAGAAACAAAGAAAAGTGAGGCAATCATTATACTAGCAAAAACTATAGTTGCTTTTTTTTCAAAAGGTTTTATTCTTTTATCAAAAATATAATAAATGATAAAAATCAGC
>CALVRP010000012.1 GCA_944358665.1 uncultured Bacilli bacterium | reverse complement strand
CTTACTTTATCACTATAAATAAAACTACCGATAAGGAGTGCTAAAATACCTATAATTTGAAACATATATTTCATTTAATCACCTGTTTAAATATATGTTTATTGATTTCCAATATTATCACGATTTAAATATTTACTCATATTATATTATGAAAGGGGGCCATAATATGAATCAAAATTTTTCTAGAGCACCAATGGGATTTGGAAGACCAGGTATGGGACCTGGAAGACCTGGAATGGGACCTGGAAGACCTGGAATGGGACCCGGTATGGGGCCAGGAGATAATAGATTCGGCGGTGGATTTTTAGGACCATTTCTTTTAGGCGGTTTAACTGGTGGTCTTGTTGCACCATTCTTCTATGGAAGACCAAATTACTACTATCCTTATCAACCTTATCCACCATATTATTATAGACCATACTAAAAATAAAGCCTTAATGGCTTTTTTAATTTATAATAACATACTCTTAACAATAAAACACCTATTCGCTAGATGTTTCTTCTTTATATTTTCTAGTACATTCATTCAAATCATTTATTAAAGCGTTGACCTCATCAAAGGTTTTTAACTTTGTCCCGGCGGCATATATATGACCTCCACCACCATATTTTTCAGCAACTTTATTAATTATTGGACCTCTTGAACGAATAGAAACACGAATATTTTCGGCATCTTTATCTTCAGTGAAGGTTGCCCAAGCAAGTATTTCAGTAATATGATTGAATTCATTAACCATATTTCCAGCTGTAGCCGCATCAACATTAAATTCTTTTAAAATTTCATCAGTCACTTTAATATAAGCGACATTATCTTCAGTAATTGTTAAATTTTGTGATAAATATCCTTTAAATTTTATTTCTTTATAAGCTCTTTCATAAAGTTTACCATAAACTTTAGTAATATCTAGATCAGTTTTTTCTAGTAAATCAGCTACTAATCTAAAAGTTTTAGGCGTTGAATAAGCAAACATAAACCTTCCACTATCGGCAACTAATCCAGTATATAATTTATAAGCCGCTTCATTTGACATTTTAAATGGCGTTTTAGTAACTAATTCCATAATCATTTGACTAGCGCTAGTAGATTTATCATCTATCCATTCTATATTACAAAATTCCTCTAAAAATGGATGATGATCAATTTTAATTGACTTATTAAATTTACTAACATCTACCCCATCTACTCTAGAAGCATTAGGTGTATCAGTGACAATCAATAAGGCATCAAGCATACTATCATCAAACTTATCTAAATGACCTAAATATTTAAACTTACTAGCGGGATTACCAACTACATAAACTTCTTTTCCAGGGAAAGTATTTAAAATAATATCTTTAAACCCTAAAGTGCTTCCTAAAGCATCAGGATCTGGTCCAATATGACGAGCAATAACTATTTTTTTAGCCCTTTTAATCTCCTTATATATTTTTTTATAAATATTCATTAAATCACACTTTCTATTTGCTTATATACTTCTCTGGCAATCATTACTTCTTCATCAGTTGGCATAACATAACATGGTATTTTTGAATACTTATTAGTTATAATTCCATGATGATCGTCTTTCAGTTTATGAATCTTTTCATTTTTATGTTCATCAATACTAACACCAAGAGGTTCTAAGGCCGTTAATAAATCACTTCTAAATTTTAATGCATTTTCACCAACCCCACCACATAAAACAATTGCATCGACTTTTCTTAAAGAAACAAAGTACTGAGCAATGTAACCAGCTATCCGGTCAATATACATTTTATTAGCTAAAAGCGCTCTTTCATCTTTAGCTTTTATCGCTTTCATTAAATCTCTATTATCGCTTAAACCTGGGGCGATACCTTCAAGCCCACTTTTATGATTTAAAATATCATCAATCTCTGTCAAAGTCAAACCAGAAACATGTGAAAGATAAGGAATAATACTATAATCAATATCCCCACTGCGCGTTGCCATCATAACTCCAGCATTTGGAGTAAAGCCCATAGAATTATTAAACGACTTACTATCTTTTACCGCGGTTATACTAGCACCAGCTCCAATATGACAAATAATTAAATTAACTTTTTTACCAAATATTTTTTCCATTTCAGTCGTTATATAATTACAACTAATTCCATGAAAACCAAATTTTCTAATTCCATATTTTTCATACCATTCTAATGGCACAGGATATAGAAAATTCTCCTTAGGTATTGTATGATGAAAAGCCGTATCGTAAACCACAATTTGTTTCGCATCAGGAAGTGTTTTCATAAAGGCGTTTATTCCAGCAATATTAGCCTTCATATGAACTGGTGATAAATAAGTAAGTTTTTCTAGTCTTCCCAAATCACTACGATCAATAATTTGCGGTAAATAACGACCTCCACCATGAACTATTCGGTGTCCAATCGCTGTAATTTCCTCAAGGGTTTCAATAACATGATAACGAATAAGCGCATCAATTAAAAAACTAGCGGCCGCATTATGATCAGGCACATCAATTTCATAACTAATTTCCTTATCACCTATCTTCATTTCTATATAACCATCAATACCAATTCGTTGAACATAACCATCGATTAATACTTTTTCTTCTGGCATATCATATAATTTAAATTTCAATGATGAACTACCAGCATTTATTCCTAATACTTTCATAAGCCCTCCTACACATCATATTTTTTAACTTCACAGTTTTTAAGCGAAAATTCTTTAAAACTAGTGTCTTCATTATAACCAATAATTGAGAAATGTAAAGCCTTCAAAAAAGCACCATGAGAAACAACTGCGATATTTTTATCGACATATTTCTCCTTTAAAAGTTTTAAAAACAAATCACTACGTTTTAATAAATCTTGAACGGGTTCAACCCCGCCTTCATTACTATTAATCTTATAATTCCAAAAATCATAAAAATGATATTCTTCATGGCTTTTTCCTTCAAATTTACCTAAAGTTCTTTCAATAACCATATCAGAAGTAATAATATCGATATCCGGAAAAATAATTTTTGCCGTATCTAAAGCTCTTACTAAAGGACTTGAAAAACAAATATTAACATCTTTATCTAAAAAATAATTATGTAGTTTTTCAGCTTCTTTTATTCCCGTTGCGTTTAAAGGAATATTAGATTTCCCTTGTAATAAACCTTTTTCATTGTAATCGGTTTTTCCATGTCTAATTAAATATAGAACCATAAATGCACCTCACTTTGTATTTAAAACTCTTGTTCCACCTATCAAATCATGAAGTCCTCTTCTATCTTGGCGAACAAAAACCATAATCATACAAATAATAACTAAGATTATTTGTAAAAATCCAAACACCGAAATCAATATAAAATAATTAAATGGCAACATTAAAGCAATTAATGTAAAAATCAAATAAAATAAGCCAGTAATAATTAAACTTCTTAAAAATAATTGTAACAAAGAGGCTTCTTTATTACCCATACTTCGAACTTTTATATTAAGAATTTTTTTACCTATTGTCTGGCCATTATTATAATAAGGAAAAACCACAAAATATAAAACAATATAAATAATATTAAAAACATTAATCCATATATTGTTTCTATCATTTTCCGCGTATATTTCCCCAGTAGATGAAAGATATTCATTAAAACTAATATTACCTAATAAATAATCACTATTTAAAGTGTTCATTTTATCATTAATGTCTATTGGACTTGAAAACAAACTTAAAGCAAATAAAGCAATACCTAAAAAACATAAATCTATTAAATAAGCTTTCACTCTTTTAATTAATGATGTTTTCATTATGTGCTCCTTTACTATATATAATTATACTAGGGTCTTTTTAATTGGTCAAGCAAATTATAAATACTGACGATACTCTTCAATTAAATTTAAAAAATCGTCTTTTGTCCCGCATTTAAATAACTTTTCTTTGATAAAAGAACTTCCGGGAAGACCTTTTAAATAATAACTTGCTTGCGTTCGCATCTCTAATAAAGTCGTTTTTTCTTCTTTAATTTCTAATAAATAATTAAAATGTTTAATAATCATATCTAATCTGTCATTAAAAGAAACATCTATAATGTTTTCCCCATTTAAATAATTAACCACATTCTTAATAAGCCAAGGATTACCTAAAACTCCTCTACCAATCATTATTGCATCACATCCTGTAACATCTAACATTCTTTTTGCATCTTCAGGCGTTTTAATATCACCATTACCAATAACCGGAATATTAACGCTATCTTTAACCATTTTAATAATATTAAGGTCAGCCTTACCACTATAACCTTGACTTCTTGTCCGACCATGGATTGTAATTGCACTAGCCCCAGCCATTTCACAAACCTTAGCTACATAGGGTGCATTAATACTATTACTGTCCCAACCACTTCTTATTTTAACCGTAACCGGAATTGGTACCGCTTCTACTACCGCTTTCACAATTTCATAAATCTTATCAGGATCTTTTAATAAAGCACTACCCGCCTGAGCCGAAACCGCCACTTTAGGAACCGGACATCCCATATTGATATCAATAATATCAGGATGCATATTTTCATAAATATATTTTGCAGCAATAACAAAAGTTTCTTTGTCACTACCGAAAATTTGCTGGGAAAGAGGTCGTTCTTCTTCAGTCATATAAAGCATATCTATTGTTTTTTCGTTTTTATAATATATTGCTTTATCACTAACCATTTCCGCAACAACGAGTCCTGCCCCCATTTCTTTAGCAATTCTTCTAAAAGCACTATTAGAAGTTCCCGCCATAGGCGCCAGTACTACTTGATTTTCTATTTCTACGTTTCCAATTTTCCATTTCATAAAAAGACTCATTCCTTTCACTTCGTTCAAGGCACACATAGGAATGAAAGCCTTGAATTAAATTTATTTTTCTATATAATATCAGTCTTGAAGGAGTGTGTACTACAAAGCACGGAGTGGTG
>CALVRP010000011.1 GCA_944358665.1 uncultured Bacilli bacterium | reverse complement strand
GGTGAAATAAATTCTGAATTTTTAAATTTTTTTACTTCTTCCTTTTCTTCATGAACCGGTACCTTATAAGCGTGAACTTCATTGTTAATCGGTTCTTCTTCATATAAATCATATTTAGGTTTTTCAGTTTCATAAATTGGCTTTGTCATTGGTTCTTCTTCTAAAAAATCCTCATTTTTGATTTGCCCCTTAGCTTTGGCTTGTTTAATAAGTTCTTGATAACTAATAATAGCATTTTCTTCTTGTTCTCTTTCGAATTCATCAATCACTGAAGGTTCATCATTATTATTTTCTAAATCAGCACTCATCATATTGAAAACTCTTTCAAGTTCGGCCTTTGCTTGTTTTTGTTCTTCAGTAAGTTCTTTAGGCTCTTCTTTGATTATTTCGTCTTCTTTATCAAAACGTTCATTTTCAGAAATTGGCGCTACTTTCTTATCTTTAGTAACTATATAAAAAATGACAATTCCTAGTATAATTAAGCCCACAATGGCTAAAAAAATAAAAAGTAAATCGCTATCAGCTATTTCAAATAATAAATACATACAAATCACTCCAAATATTCATAATTAATAACACTTAAAACAAATAACGGTACTGTTTCTGCACGTAAAATTCGTTCCCCCAAACTCACAGAAACAAAATTCATTTGTTTTAAATATTCCTCTTCTTCGAAAGTAAATCCTCCTTCAGGACCGAAGACTATATATAGTTTATCACATTTACAATTACTTTTCAAAACATTTTTGATACTTTTTGTTTTTTCCTGTGTACTGCATAAAATCTTGACACCATTTGTCACCGGCAATTTTTTTAAGGTGGTTATTTCTTTAACTACTGGAATATTTAATCTTTTAGATTGCTCACTAGCCTCTTTACAAATTTTTTGCCATCTTGCTTGTTTTTGCTCTTTCTTGCTTTCATAATTAACATTACATCTATTCATTTGGACAGGGATTATTTCACTAACACCAAGTTCAGTCCCCTTTTGCAAAATATAATCCATTTTTTGTTCTTTTAACACCGGTACTATTAATACTATATGCATTTCATCTTTTAAACTATTATCGCCTTTACAAACTGGGATAATTTGATTTTCATTTATTTTACACATATATAATTCATTTTGAAAAACGACTTCTATTTCATCACCATTATTCATACGCATTACTTTTTTTATATGATGCCAATCATCATTATTTAAAACAAAATTATTACCTTCTTTTTTTTCACTAAAATATCTTTGCATAATTAATCACCTGTATATTTATCAAAATTTAAAGTATAAGTTTTATCATCAACATACCATAAAGCGGCGGCATCATATTTTTTTATTAATTTTTCGCCTGCTTCTCTATCCATTAAATATAAAGCATTAGCCAACATGGTTCCTTCATTTACGTCATCAGAAATAACGACAACGGTATCATATTTTTTCGTAACTTTACTTTCAACAGGATTTACCATGTAACTTTTAACTTCATTATCATTACTTCTAGTTATCATACTTTTGTTTTCAAACGATGCGATATCTAAGATTTCATCTTCATATGAAATACTTACTTTATAACTACCATCAGTATAATAATTACCCGCACTTATATCTCCATTATCACTAATTAAATATTTATCAATATTATTTTCTTTTAAATAACTTATAACTTCGTTAGTAGCATAACTACTGATAATATCAGACACATCAATATCTTGGTCCATATCTACTGATAATTCATCTATTTTTGTTGTAAAATCAGTTACCTCATTATTTGTAAGTGAACCTTTACTAATATCAACGTAACCATCCGTTTTTTCATATACATCTTTACCGTAATCAATAATTTTATTTAATAATTTATCATTTTTCCCATTTACTGCATCATTATATTTTTGATATATTTTTTCAATATCAGAAAAGATATCTTTATTTTCGTATATTTTAACAACAATATAATGATCAAAATAATCATAACTATAACTATATTCTTCTTTTTTAGTAAATATTTGAATTAAAATAAAAATTAATAATAAGATTATTATTCCTAAAATTATATAGTTACGTTTATCGATAATTCTCTGCATATTTTTCACCATATTCATTATATCAAAAAAATTTAGTCCATACTAGACTAAATCTTTTTCTAAAACTTTTTCATATATCTTCTTTAATTTACGACCAATACTTTTGATGCTTCTCTCTTCAGCCACTTTATAACCTTCTTCAGTCAAATCAGGAAGTTCATTATTAATTAATTTTTTAATTTTATTTTCAAAATCATCAACATTTTTAGCTTTATAAATATTAATACCGTCTAAAAGCCAACTATCATAAATAGGAATATCGCTAACAATAGCTTTAGTTTTAGTTGCTAACGCTTCTAATAAAACAATTCCTTCCGTTTCTTCTTTAGTTGGAAAAATATAAATATCACAGCCACTGTATGCGCCTTTAAGTTCTTTACTATCAACATAACCAGGAAAATATACATTGCTTGTTTTATGTTTTATAGCCTCGCTTATTTTAGGAGTTTTTAATGCAGCAGGCATATCACCAAACCAAACAAATTTATATTCTGGCATTCTTTTAGCTAGCTCTAAAAATTCTAAAATACCTTTTCTTTCTATTTGCAAGCCAACAGAAATTATAACTTTATCACTATCTTTAAACCCATATTTATCACGAAATTCTTTACCTGCTTTAGAATCTTTTTGCCAGAAATCTAAATCGATGCCATTAGATACGGGAATTATTTCTTTGTCTATACCATAAGATTCTAGTATTTTTTTAGAATAAGGCGTTGGCGTTAATAAAACATCGGCTTGCATATATAATAGCTTAAGCCATTGTTTTAACGCCGGTGCTGCCATATTAGAAAATAGAAAAGAATTTTTAATATCTTCTTCCGTTGAATGAGCATGAATTATAACTTTTTTGCCTTTAGCCTTAGCTTTATTAACCATTACTAAAGATGTCGGAAATATTGTATTTACATGAATTATATCCCAATCATCTTTTTCATTCAAGGTATAAGGAACTTTGGCAAGTGATAAAGCTTTTTCTTGATGCTTCACGGCTTTACCGACACCACTTTTATCAACGTCAATCTTACCCTTATACAAGAAAACTTTCATACGTGCCTCCTAACTCTTTATATTAACTAGTATAACATCTTTACCAATTTTGTCAATCTCTGACCATTTCACACCAACTGTTCCTCCTGAGAAAAAAATAAACCTTTTCTTTTGAACAGTTAGCTCGTTAATTCTTCCTGTTTGGTCAATATCAACATCTATGATGGTACCAACTCTTTTACCATCAGCTAAATTAATGATATCTTTACTTTGTAAATCAGAAAGCAACATACTACCACCTATTCAAGTATATTTTTCTAAATAAAAAAAATGCTTAGTTTATCATCTTTTTGATGTTTTCTAAGCCACTCTTTTCAAGCCTTGATATTTGTGCTTGGCTAATGCCAATTTCTTCAGCTAATTCCATTTGTGTTTTTCCAACTAAATAACGTTCTATAATAATATATTTTTCTTTTTCTTTTAATTTATCTAAAGCATTTTTTAAAGATATTTTTGTTTCTAAATCATAAGCACCATCTTCAGCATTTAACTGATCTTCTAAATAAATTACATCACCGCCATCGTTATAAATTGGTTCGTACATACTAATTACATCTTTCATAGAATTCAAGGCATTAGCCACTTCAAATTCACTCACATTCATTTTACTAGCAATTTCACTTATCGTTGGTTCTTTACCATTTAAATTAGTTAGTTCTTCACGGGTTTTTACGGCTTTATAAGCAAGATCTTTAATACTTCTAGCAATTCTTACACTGTTATTATCTCTTAAATACCTTTTAATTTCACCAACAATCATCGGTACCGCATAAGTACTGAATCTAACATTATGACTTAAATCAAAGTTATCAATAGCTTTAATAAGTCCAATACAACCCACTTGAAATAAATCATCCATATTATCAGTTCGACCATTAAACTTTTTTAAAATGGATAATACTAATTTTAAATTACCATTAATTAAATCTTCCTTAGCAAAAGGGTCTCCTTTTTGTAAGGCCTGAAAAAGTTCTATTTGCTCATCATTGTTTAGAACTTTAATATTCGCAGTATTCACGTTCGCAATTTCTACTTTGTGACGTGCCATTAAAAAATCTCCTTTCACATTCATAATGAACGGAAAAGAGATTTTTTATTCAGTTGATTTTTTTTATTCACAAATTTTAGTAAAATGTGTTTGTCCACAGATTGGACAAATGTAATCTATTGGTAATTCTTCACCACGATAAATATATCCGCAAACATCACACTTATAACCACTTACCGCTTTTGGCTTTTGATAAGTAGACGCTTTAGGGGGTGTTATGCCATTTTTTACGGTTCTATAATAATCATAAGTCATTGGTCTATCTTCGCTAAGTAGCACAGATTCACTAACTTCACCCATAAATACTATATGCGTGTTCGCATCAATTTCTTCTTTTACACGAACAGAAAATAAAGCAACCATATCATTTTCAATATAAGGAAGTCCTAACAAATCATATTTCTTATTATAAGCTTTATATTTGTCATTAAATTCACTACTTGAAAAGCCAAATGTATTAATTATCTCTTTATCTGTGTCTTCTTTTAACACAGTAACATTAAATTTTTTACTCTTCCTTATTTGTGTACATGTATAATTTTCTTTATTAATAGCTATAACAACCAGTTCTGGTTTACTAGCAACTTGCTCAAAAGTATTAACAATACAACCCGCTTCCTTATCGGCCTTGGTACCTACTAAATACATTCCACTAGTTAATTTATCAAATGCTTTTCTCATCTTTATCACTCCTTGCATCATATTTTTTTACCAATTTAATAAAAACAATTAAATAAGCTAAAGAAGCCATAAAACCGCCTAAAATATCACTTGGATAATGAACACCTAAATAAATACGGCTAAGACCAATTAATAGTATTATAATCACTAAAAGAACTGTTAAAAATTTTTTTGCTTTTTTACTTAAATTTATTTGCCAAATAACATAAATTAAAAACCCATAAAACGCTAAAGCTAACATAGTATGACCGCTTGGAAAACTATAACCTGTTTCCTCTATTAGCATAAGCTCAAATGGCCTAGGCCTTGAAAAAATGGCTTTTAACATTTGATTTAATAAGAATATATTAACAGTATTAAAAAATAACAAAATACCGTATTTTTTATTTCTAATTATAATTAATAAAATTACTAGAAAGACTAAAATAAATGCTGGACTTGCAAGATTAGTAATAACCATCCAAAAGCCATCTACAAGCGGAAAACTTATTCCACTAATAATTTCATGTATACCGGCATCAAAATCTTGAAATTTATCTAAATGGACTCCAATAGCTAACAAAGTAAAAATAGCTATACTTAAAAAAAAGACAACCCATTCAATATTCTTCTTTATAAATTCCATAAAATTCCTATGATTCTTCATTACTCTTTTTAACAGGTATTTTTTTTATGTGATTGCCGATTATATCAGAAACATCAGATATAGTTACAAATGACGAAGTATCGGCATTTTGAACGATATCTCTAAGTTCTTGAACCTCAAGACGCGTAATTACAGTATACAATACTGTCTTTTGGGTTTGAGATTCTTTTCCTCTTCCAGATATTATCGTAGTAGTTCTACCAAGTCGTTTAAAAATCTCATCAGATATTGTCTCTTCTTGATCAGTAATTATAATTGCCGCTTTAGCTTGATCTAAGCCTTCAGAAACAATATCGATTATTTTAAATGTTATAAAATACATTAATAATGAGTAAAGCGCTCTATCAATACCAAAGACAAAAATAGCTGAACCATAAATAAATATATTAAAAATGAAGACTATTTGGCCAACTGATAGATTAGCTTTTTTACTTATCATAATAGCCACGGCTTCGGTACCGTCCAAGCATCCGCCTTCTTTAATTACAAGACCAACACCAACACCTAAAAGCAACCCTCCATAAACTAAAGCTAATAAAATATCATCAGTTACTTCTTCAAAAGTGCTGAAGACTTCTAGTAATACTGAAAATACGAGCATCGCATATATCGCTTTTACTAAAAACTTTTTACCCAATTGTCTCCAACCAACTATTAAGAACGGAATATTTAATACTATGACAAATAAACTTAAAGAGCCGCCAAATATTTTATTTAAAATAATTGATACACCATTTAAACCACCATCAATTATTGAATTAGGAATTAAAAATATTTCCAAAGCTGCAGCCGCCATGATTGCCCCTAAAGTAATAAAAATAAATGATGGTAGTTGTTTAATCGCAAAAAGAAGTTTGCTGTTATTCATAAAAAGACTCATTCCTTTCACTTCGTTCAAGGCACACATAGGAATGAAAGCCTTGAATTAAATTTATTTTTCTATATAATATCAGTCTTGAAGGAGTGTGTACTACAAAGCACGGAGTGGTG
>CALVRP010000010.1 GCA_944358665.1 uncultured Bacilli bacterium | reverse complement strand
CATATGAACAGGAACTCTAATAGTTCTAGCTTGATCAGCAATTGCTCTAGTAATAGCTTGTCTAATCCACCAAGTCGCATAAGTTGAAAATTTATAACCTTTAGTTACATCAAATTTATCAACAGCCTTCATAAGACCAATATTACCTTCTTGAATCAAATCTAAAAACAACATTCCCCTACCAACATATCTTTTAGCAATACTAACAACAAGTCTTAAATTAGCTTCCGCTAAAGTTGCCTTTGCATGTTCATCACCAGCTGCAATTTTATCGGCTAGTTCTAACTCTTCTTCTAATGTTAAAAGTTTTATTTGACCAATTTCTTTTAAATACATTCTAACTGGATCGTTAATTGTTAAATCTTTAGTTAAGACTTCTGTATCATCAGTACTAGTATCATCGTCTTCCTCATTTTCTGAAACAACCGCAATATGATTGTCACTTAATGCATTATATAACTCATCTAAACTATCCGCATCTAACTCTAATCCTTTTAATTTATCAGCTAGTTCTTCATAAGTTATAGAACCTTTTTGCTTTCCTGCTTTTATTAACTCTTTTTTTCTTTCTTCAAAAGTTTTAATCTCATTGAACACTTTAGACCACTCCTTTTTTTAAATCTATCATCCGTTGGACGATTTTTGCTTTTTCAATAGGACTAACCTCATCCTCTAATTGTTTCTGTAATCTCTTAGTTTCACTCTTAATATTATAATCGCGAATCACCTTAATATAATCTTCAATTTCTTCCATAGTATACTCATCTTTTAAATTTGCTTTATTTATTTGTTTTAAAGTTTCAAGCAAACTTTCATCTTCCATAATATAGTCCATAAATTCAGCTTCATTAACATAACCAAAATTTTGATAAAACAAACTTATTTCTCTTGCAAGTAACCTATAATTAGTATTTGGCATATAAGTAATTCTATTATCATACATTTTAATAACTTTGAGACTTTTTAACATAAACCAAACCAAATTACGCTGCGCAATTTCGTATTTATCAGTTTTTACATTTGGAAGAACCTCTTTTTTAGGAATCGGCTTAATCGTAATTTTATCTTTTAAAACATTAATATCTATTCCTGATTCTTTACTCAAACGATTAATCATAACTTCTTTTAAAATATCATCATTTACTTTATCAATTTCTTTAATCATAATATTTACATAATTAGATAAATCCATTGTACTAGATAAATTAAGCCCTATTTTAAAATAATCAAATTTAAAATCCATAATATTAATTGGGTTATTAACCTTATCAAAAAACTTATCTTTACCATATTTACAAATATACTCATCAGGATCCATATCATTTTCTAAACGAATGACTTTGGGACTAACACCTAATTTCAATAGTTCATCCGCACAACTAATCGTAGCTTTAGCACCCGCATTATCCCCATCAAAACATAAAATTACTTCCTTAGCCATTTTTTTAATCAAACTAGCTTGAATATTAGTAACTGCTGTCCCCATTGTTGCGACAACATTTTTAATGCCAATAGTACTAGCCCTAATAACATCCATAAACCCTTCCATAATAATTATATAACCTTTATTTCTCGCTTCATCTTTGGCTCGATGATAATTATATAAAAGTTCACCTTTCTTAAATATTTCTGTTTCCCTAGTATTAAAGTATTTAGAAGTATCTTCTTTATTGTAAATACGGCCACTATAGCCGACAACTTGTCCATCTAAATCATAAAGTGGAAACATAATTCGCTCGCGAAATAAATCATAATAATTATAATCATTTTTTCCTACCAAGCCACTTTTTAAAAGTAAATCAGGCTGGTATTTTTTTAGTAAAATTTTTGTTAAAGCGTCAGAACTATTTAACGAAAGACCAATTTGAAATTCCTTAATTGTCTTTTCATCGATTTGCCTACTATTTAAATACTCTTTAGCTTCCTTCCCAGCCAATGTATTAATACTGTTGGTATAAAACTTTAAGCTCAAATTATAAACGTCATAAAGTGGACTTTTTACTTTTTTATGAACAGGTGTACCGATATTGACATTAATACCAGCAATATCAGCTAGTTTTGTTACGGCTTCTGGAAACGTAATATTTTCATAATCCATAATAAACTTAAATACGGTACCAGTTGCTCCGCAAGAGAAACATTTGTATATTTTTTTCTCTCGACTAACACTCATACTGGGATTGTTATCATCGTGGAAAGGACAAACGCCAATAAAATTTTTTCCTTTAGGTACTAACTGAACATAATTACTTATAACATCTACTATGTCCACGCTATTTCTAATTTCATTAATTTTTTCTTGGCTTAAAAACTTCACAGACAACAACTCCCTCATATATTAATATACGACAAAAAATTAAAAAACCCTTTTTTTTCTGCAAAATTTTGATTTTTTTTTACTTTTTTACACATATTATTAAATAATGAAGGTGATTTAATGACATTAAAAAAGATAAAAATAATCGATATTTTTTTAATTTTTGTCCTATGTTTTTTAACCCATTTTATGTATTCTTGGTTTCCAAATACATTATTTAGCATTTTTTTCCCAGTTAATGAAAGTATCTGGGAACACATGAAAATGTTATTTACTGCTATTATGCTAATAACATTATTCGACTTTTTCGCATTCAAAAAATGGAATATTAAAAATAGCAATTTTTTAACCAGTTCTTTTATTAGCTCACTTACTAGCGTTCCAATCTTTTTAATTATTTATATGCCATTTTATAAAGATACAGGCGAAAATATGATTTTAAATATTACTGTTTTATTTATTGTGATTTGCATATCGCAAATAATAAGTTTCCGCGTACTAACTAATGACCATATGAAACATTTGGGCTATTTAAGCCTTATTGGAATTATCGTGTGCTACATCATTTTTTCAGTTTTAACATATTACCCACCAGAAAGTGATATATTTTTAGACCATAAAGAAAACAAATATGGCATTAATCATTATGTGATCTAATGGCCTTTACGACGCTGTTCTCTTCTTTTTTTCTCTAATTTTTTAGCTTTCTCAAGGCTACTATGTTCAAAAATTGCATTAGCACCTGAAGCATATAATTTATAAAAATTAGTAACATAATTTTTAGATTTTGAAGCAAATTTATCAGCTTTTTCTTCAGTAACCGGAGCAAGTACTGCATCTTCATCTATGTATAAAGGTACATTACTTTTCTTTCCTTTTGCTATTGGTAAAGAAGTTACGTATTCCTGATAAAACTCACCATAATCCTTAACAATTACAAAATCTAATTTTCCAATATTCTCATGAGCTTGTCTTTGAACAAAATAAGCAATTCCTCCCCTTGGCGTATAGGTCAAACAGCCACTTTCATATAATGTGGCTTTCATTATATCTTTAGCTTTTACCATATAAAGACCTTCATAATCTTTTTCTTCTTGCATAGTATCTTCCTTTCGATAAGTATATTATATATCTTTTTTGTTAAAAGTCAATATTAAAACCCGCAAAAATGCGGGCATCTATGTAAAACGCTAATTGCATTAGCGGGCAAAAGTATGATGGGATTATCTAGCACCTAACTTGATAGTCCCATCTCGAGCGGTAATTAGAATTTGACTATTTCTAATCTTTTAAGTATTTCCTTGTGGGGGTGACCATACAAATTATTTTGTCTATGGAGATGAGAGTAACATGTGGATTAATCTTATCATTAAATTATTTTAAAGATAAAATTTATGATGGCCTACTTTTAATATATCCACTTTCCATAAATTATATGCATTTGGCAAATAATCTTTATTTTCATCTCCCATAATAATATATTCTTGCCATTTACTTTTGTATATATCATTAAACCATCAACGTTTTCATTAGATTTATTTGCCATCATTCTTTATCTTGCTAATATCACTTTCTTCTAATTCATAAGTTGTCGTAAATATTCGATGATCAGTGCAGTATTCCATAACAAATTTATTTTCTTTCTTACATATAATTATACCTACTGTTTTATCATTAAATTGTTCTTTAATATGTTTATCAACATAATTAATGTATTTCATAACTTGTCCAATGTATTCAGCTCTCATTTCAGTTACTTTAAGTTCTATAACTACAAAACAATTAAACTTATAATTAAAAAGCAAAAAATCCATATAATTATATCTATCTCCTATTTTTATTTTCACTTCGCTACCAAAACATATAAAACCAACACCAAGTTCTTTTAAAAAAACATCTATATTTTCTAAAATCAACTGATGTGATACATATTCATTTACATCCTTAATCTTTTTATTAGTTTTTATAATTATAGGATTTTTTATCAATGTATTTATTTTAGGTTCTTCTAGCTCTTCTTTATAACCTATTCTTTCATATTCATTACTTTTTATTCTTTGACGAAGTTCTCTTACGGATAAATTTTGGGCTATAGAAATATTAATATAATAAGTTATTGCACACTCATCATTTAAACTTGATATTAAAACATAATGACTCCAGCTTAATTCGCCAGACAATGTCTGGCGTTTTCTAAATGTCAAATAAAATTGACGCATATTCTTTAAGTTAGAAACCTTATATCCCTTACCTAGTTCCTTCGTTAACTTTTCTGAATACTCTTTAATTAACTTATTACCATACTTAGCTCTAGATGCACCACCCTGAGCCTCTACTATTAATCTTCCTACTTCATAATAGCTATTTAAATCGCTTTTATTTTTTGAATAATCTTTTACTCTTTTATAAGCTTCATTTTT
>CALVRP010000009.1 GCA_944358665.1 uncultured Bacilli bacterium | reverse complement strand
ATACTTATATTGTTAAAAATGCCACTATTTTAAATAACGAATGCCGGAATATTTTGATAAAATTATATCAGCCGGTTATTGGAAGTACTGCTGTCAGTTTATATTTTACTTTATGGAGTAATTTAGATTCATTAGAAATTATTGGTACGGAATATAATCATCATAACTTAATGAGTAATATGGGACTAAGGTTAGACGATATTTTGGAGGCTCGTGAAAAATTAGAGGCTATAGGGTTATTAAAAACTTATTTAAAAAAAGGTAGTGTTAATAGTTATATTTATGAACTTTATTCACCATTATCACCTTATGAATTTATTTCTAATCCAATACTACTTACAACTTTAAAAAATAATATTAGTAAGAATGAATATGAAAAAATAATTAAATTTTTTAGTATTCCTGTTATTGATTTATCTGAATATGAAGAAATAACCGCAAGTTTTAAAGATACATTTGCAGTTACTGATTTAGCAGAGGTCAAAGAGGAAAGTATTCGTAACGTTAAAAGTTTAGATATTGTAATCGATAAAAAAATAGATCTAAATATGATTTTATCTAATATTCCTGAAGAATATTTAAACAAAAAAGCTATTTCTAAAGAAATTAAATCATTAATTTATAAACTAGCTTTTATTTATAATTTAAACGAAGAGGAAATGAGCGAACTTATTAGAAGTAGTATTAATGAAAGACATTTAATTGATAAGAGTTTACTGCGTAAAAATTGTCAAAATTATTATACTTTTGAACATAAAGGTAGTATGCCAACACTTGTATATAAAAAACAGCCAGAATATTTAAGAAAGCAAGTTAGTGATACTTCAAAGAAAAGCAAATTGATTTATACATTTGAATCTCTTAGCCCTTATGATTTTTTAACGGGTCGTAACAAAGGGGTAAGACCTAGTAAAAGTGATTTGAGTGTTTTAGAAACTTTACTTGTTGATTATGAGTTTAATCCTGGGGTTATTAATGTTTTAATTGATTATGTTTTAAAGATTAATAGTAATAAATTAACCAGAAATTTTGTTCTTAAAATAGCTGATCAGTGGAAAAGAAGTAATATTAAAAATATCGAAGATGCTATGAAACTTTGTAAGAATGAAAATAAAAATAAGAAAACAGTAAAATCAAGAAATATAAAAACAAAAGAAGAAAAACCAGAATGGTTTAATCAAAATATTGAAATAGACGAAGCCAGTGATGAAGATATTAAAGCTTTAGAAGCTAGATTAGGTAGGTGATAACGTGCAGAAATTAATGGATAAAATAGAAAAACCTAATAATTTATTAGATAGTTTAGAAGATGCTTATGATGAAGCTTTAAAAGATGAAGAATTTAAAAATTTTGTCGGTAAGATAAAATTAAAAAGGAGTACCTTAATTAAATATACTTCATCTTTAGAAGAAAGCTTTTTAGAATATAGCCATTGTAAAGAATGTAAAAACATTTTAGAATGTCAAAATAAAATAAAAGGTTATGCATTTTTGCCGAAAGTAAAAGATGGTAATTTAGAATTTTCTTATAGGCCATGTAAGTATAAAATAAAACTAGATAAGAAAAATAAGTTTCATGAAAACACTTTGATTTTTAATGAACCAAAAGAAATAGCCGAAGCTAGTTTTTCTAAAATATATAAAACTGACAAAAAACGTTATAAAGTAATTATTTGGCTTACTGATTTTACCCAAAAATATAAAGAAGATAAACATCAGAAAGGATTATATATATATGGAAATTTTGGTAGTGGGAAAACATACTTAGTATCAGCCATGTTTAATGAACTTGCTAAAGAAGGAATTAAAAGCGTAATTGTTTTCTGGCCAGAATATTTAAGAGATTTAAAAGCATCTTTTAATACAAATGAATTTTCTAATAAATTTAATGAGGTTAAAAAAGTCCCATTGCTTCTTATTGATGATTTAGGTGCCGAAAATACGACGGCTTGGTCAAGAGATGAAATTTTATGTCCGTTACTTCAATATCGAATGGATGAAAAATTACCAACGTTTTTTACTTCCAATTTAAGTTTAGAAGCATTAGAAAAACATTTGGCGATAACTAGTAGTGGTACGGAAGAAGTAAAGGCTGGAAGAATTATTTCAAGGATAAAACAACTTGCAGATTATGAAGAGATGATAAGTAAGAACTTGAGGAAATGAGTTATGACTTTAGATGAAATATTAATCGGACATTTAAAATATGGCAACACGTTAAATATTTTAAAAGGACAAAGTCCTTTTAAAGATTGTTTTGAAAATATTGTTGTCGCACCGATGTGGGGAATAGATATCTTAGATATTGATAAGAAGTATATTACAAAAATTAATAATTTGGTTTATAATGTTGAAACAGATTATAGTCGTTTTTCTTTTGTTACAGTTGGAATGATGGGTGGGGCTAATATTATGGATAAAATTTTAGAACTGGCCATTTTTCATCCTCGTCGAGTTATTTTTATTGGTAGTGCTAGTTCATTATCTTTAGATATTGATATTGGAGATACTGTTGTTATTAGAAAGTCATTTTGCGGTAATGGTTCTAGTAGGTATCTAAATGAAAATTTAGAAGATGATTTTGGTAAAAGTGTGGCTCCTTCGCCTAGGTTAAATGAAAAACTTATGAATATTTTAAAAATTAATAATATTGATTATCATTATACTGATGCTTTTTCGATAGATACTATTTTTACTCAGTTTAATCATCTAGATTATATAAAAAAACTAGGTTGTGAAATTTTAGAAATGGAAACTTATGCAACATTTAAAGCTTGTCACCTATGTGGTATAGAAGTTTGTGCGCTTATTAACATTTCTGATAGTTGTGCTAAAAATAAATCACTGTATTCAGGACGAACTTTAGAAGAAAAGTTAATTAGAAATAAAAAACGTAAATCAGTGGTTACTAAGGTTGTTTTAGAGCTATATAAAAATAAGTAAGAACTTAAGAAAATAAATTTAAGTTCTTTTTTTGCAATTTTTATTGTCAGTATCATATTTTTATGATAGAATAATAAGAAAAATTTAAGAGAGTGAGGGTTTTGGATGTCAAAAAATAAGATATTACTAATTATTTTATTGGTAATTACTGTAGGGGTATTGGCTATTTTTACCGGGCAAGGGGAAAATAAAAGTAATAAAAAGGAACTAGCTACAGCACCGCTTAGTGTTGGTAGTGAAATTACTGAAGGAAGGGAATATAATTTAGAGAATTATTTAGATGTTGATAGTTCATATATTTTAATTAATGATGAGAAAGTGGATTCTTCGACGGAAGTCTCTGTTAATTATGGGGATTTTGTTGAAATCCATTTAGCTTGGACTTTCTCAAATTCTGGGCTTACTTTAACAACTAATGATACATTTACTTATGAATTTCCATCTAGCTTAACTTTTGCTGATGTGGAGAATGGTTTTGTTAGAGATGGTGGAGATATCGTAGGTTATTATACAATTAAAGATAACAAAGTAACAATACAGTATAATGATGAAGACTTTGTACAACAAAGTAACATTACTGGTACTTTAAATGTCTCTGGAGAAGTTACTAGTAGTACAACATCTGGCGATAATGGGGGAAGAGTTGATTTAGAAATCCCTGGTATTGGAACTTTTCCTATTTATGTTGAGCCACAAGGATCATTATCATTAAATAAAACAATTAATAAAAAAATTGATACTGATACTTATGAATATAAGCTAGAGGTTACATCTACCGAAGAAAATACTGAAGTTATTATTGGTGATAATTTAGGTGATTATCTGCACTTAGATAAAGATTCTATAAAAATAGAAAAGAATGGTGTAGATATTACTGATGACACCGAGATCTATTATGATCAGTATTCAGGAAATACGTCTATTGAATTTATTTTTATGGTTTCAGAAATGAACGATGGTGATGTTATTACGGTAACATACCAAGCTGACGTTGATGATAAAGGATTTATTTGGGACTATAATTCTAGTGAAGAGCAATATAAAACCTTAACTAATTTAACGAATATTGCTGGTGCAGTTAGTAAAGAAAATCCAACTTGGCTTTATGATAGTACTACTGTTGAAACTGGTAAGGCGGCCGTAAATAAAGAAGGATACTATGATGAGAATACTGGGGTTATTTGGTGGAATATATATGTAATGCCTGGAGAAAAAGGTGTGACTTTAAGTGATTGTTTTGAAAACCAGGAATTTGTTCCGGGAACATTACAGGTTTATGAAACTGATATATCTGGTAGTACACCAGTATTATCACAATTAGAAATTACTTTTCAAGATTTAGCTCATGGTTATACTTTTGAACCTGATGCAACTGGCAAAAAAATATATGTAATTAATTATGCTTCTAAACCAACGCAAGATGGAATATTTGATGGTGAGGTTTATAATGAAGCTAACATTTATTTAGGTGATGAACATTTTTATGATGGTGTAGTTATAGAACTAGGCCCATCACTTGTCAATAAGTATTTAGATGAGGCGAATGTTCAAGATGGTATTTTATCTTGGAATACAACTATTACAGCATCTAACAATGAATTAAAAAACACTATTTTTAGAGATATTTTAGGAACTGGCCTAACACTTATTGAAAATTCTATTAAAATAAATGGAACTTTCATAGGTGATACTAATTATCAGTTACAAATAACGCAAGATGGTTTTGAAATTTATTTTGGTGATATTAATCCAGGAGAAATTTTTGACATTACTTATGATACTTCATTTGATAATAGTCAGTCTGGTGAGTTTGTAAATACGGCTAATGTTAAGGCTGATGGTATTGATGTCTCTGATGATGCAACTTATGAATATAATAAAAAAGACAATTATATTACTAAATATGTTAATAATCAAGGTAGCGCTGATGCGTATAAAACTGGTATAGTAACTTGGCAAATAGATATCGATGAAATGCCTGAAGGTACAGAAAACGCATATATTGACGATATTATTCCTGAAGGTATGGAATATGTAGAAGGATCAGCACAGTTGGTTTTAAATAAAAATCCTTATACAATATTTAGTTTATCTGTGGCTTTAAATGATAATGTTTTAACTTTTGATATTACTGATTATATGGATCAAATTCAAGGTGATAATGGAGTTTCAATTTTCTATCAAAGCCGAGTGACTGATGCCTTTAGTGAAGCACAGACTTATGTTAATAAAGCTTATATTACAATTGATGGTGAAAAATATCCTGAAGTAAGTGCTTCTATTAGTGGTAGTGTTACAGATTTAATAGATAAAGAAGCTGTTTATAATACTTTAACTGCTCCAGATGTTAACTATACAATTAAAGTTAATGAGGGTGCTTTAGATTTAGATGAAAATTCTGATACTATTATTTTAGATGACCGTATGGGCGAAGCCCTAGCATTTATTATGGGATCACTAGAAGTAAATGGTGAAGCTTGGGATAATTATGAATGGAATCCTGACACAAGAGTTCTCGCAATTACGGTTCCTGATGGTACCGCTTTAACAATTACTTATCAAGCTAGAGTAAATCTTTCAGTTGGCGAGGAGTTAACTAGTGAAAATGCATATAACTATGTTAAAATTTATGGCTATGATGAGGATGCGACAGAAGATGGTTATGAACTTATTGGTAATGTTTTAGAAAGTTCGGCAACTTCTTCTGGTGATACCAAAGCGATTTATGTTTATAAATATAAAGATGGCATTATGACTTCACCAATGGCTGGAGTAGAATTTGAATTAATTGAATGTGGTTATGAAGGTTCTGGTGATACCTTTAAATTAACGGGTGAAGAAACAGTCGTTGATACTCTAATCACTGGTAGTAATGGTTATGCTAGTTATAGTGGTATTGCTTACGATCATGTTTATAAGTTAGTAGAAACTAAAACTAATGATGATTATGTTTTAGATGATGAAGAATATTATTTTGTTTATCCAGGTACTGATAATACTGATTATCCTGATTATATAAGTGAAAAGAAAGATACTTGGACATTCTATATCAATAACAATTCTTCTAAAACCGATATAAATGTTCAAAAGGTATGGAATGATGATAATAGTAATGATCGCCCTGGTTATGTAAATGTTTATTTAAAACAAAACGGTAGCTATGTTTTAGATAACGGAAACCGTGTATTTAAAGTTTTAAATGCTGATAATAATTGGCAAGCAACCTTTGCTGATTTAGCTAAATATGATGATAATGGTAATTTATATAATTATACAGTTGAAGAAGAAGTGCCTACTAATTATGAGGCTGCTTATGAATATACTGATGGCGTTAATGAAAAGAATGTCGTAATTACGAATTCTTTAACAAAAGGTAGTTTAACTATAAGTAAGATTGTTAGTGGGACAGCGGGCGAAACGGACCGTGACTTTACATTCAAAGTTGAATTATTTGATGAAAATAATAATACTTTAACCGGAACTTATAATTATACGGGAAGTAAAACAGGAAGTATAACTTCAGGTAGTACTGTTACTTTAAAACATGGCGAAAGTATTACAATTAACGAATTACCACTTAAAGCTACTTATAAGATAACGGAAGTAGAAGCTAATACTGATGGTTATACGACTGAAGTAACTGGTGATACGGGAACAATTGCCGCAGGTACACAAACGGCTAAATTTGTTAATACAAAAAATGAAGAGTTTGGTAGTTTAACAGTAAGTAAAACTGTATTTGGAACTGCTGGAGAAACTGATCGTAACTTTACATTTAAAATTGAACTATTTGATGAAAATAATAATTCTTTAACTGGAAGTTATAATTATAGTGGTGATAAAGAAGGAAGTATAACTTCAGGTAGTACTGTTACTCTAAAACATGATGAAAGTATTATCATAAATGATTTACCAGTGGGTACAACTTATAAAGTTACTGAAATTGAAGCTAATACTGATGGCTATGCAACAACTATGACTGGTGATACGGGAACAATTACTAAAGGTAATCAAACTGCAAGTTTTGTAAATACGCGAAGTGAAATTCCAAGTGGGAGTCTAACTATAAGTAAAACTGTTAGTGGAACAGCTGGAGAAACGGACCGTGACTTTACATTTAAGATTAACTTATTTGATGAAAATAATAATATCTTAACTGATAGTTATAATTATACTGGAAGTAAAACAGGAAGTATAACTTCAGGTAGTACTGTTACTTTAAAACATGGCGAAAGCATTACTATTGAAAAATTGCCATTAGGAACTAAATATCAAGTTACAGAAATAGAAGCTAATACTGATGGTTATACTACAGAAGTAACGGGTAATGATGGTACTATTTCTGAAAATGGAGCATCAGTGAATTTTGTTAATACTAAAAATGAAACACCAAAAGGAAGCTTAACTGTTAGTAAAATAGTTAGCGGAAATGCTGGTGAGATGGACCGTAACTTTACATTTAAGATTGACTTATTTGATGAAAATAATAATATCTTAACTGATAGTTATAATTATACTGGAAGTAAAACAGGAAGTATAACTTCAGGTAGTACCGTTACTTTAAAACATGGCGAAAGTATTATTATAAATAATTTACCAGTGGGTACAACTTATAAGGTAACAGAAATAGAGGCCAATACTGATGGTTATACGACGACTATGAAAAATAATGAAGGAACGATAACTGAAGGTAATATAACGGCATCTTTTGAAAATAACAAGGTAGAAATACCAGTTCTAAAAGGTTTCTTAACAATTAATAAAACGGTTACTGGTGCTGGTGATAAAAATCAAAAATTTACGTTTAAAGTAGAGTTTACTGATGTTAATGGAAATCCTTTAAATGATACATTTACTTATAGTGGTAGTAAAGTTGGAACAATAACATCAGGAGATACAATTACTTTAAAACATGGCGAAAGCATTACAATTACTGGGTTACCAGTAGGTACAACTTATAAAGTGACCGAAATAGAAGCTAATACTAATGGTTATATAACAACAAGTGAAAATTCCGAAGGAATTATTGATGTTGATGGCGAGATCTCATCTTTCACTAATCATAAGGAAGAAATCGCCAAAGAAGAAAAGGTTAAAGAAGAAAAAACACTTTATATTCCAAAAACGGGTGTAAAAGATAATACTATGCTTTATGGCGCTGGAGCTTTATTATCCGCAGCTATCTTTACTATTCTTTACAGAAGGAAAGATAATGAAGCGTAAAATTTTAATGTTTATTTGTATAATTATTTGCTTATTCTTTGTTAGTCAAATAATTATAAATTTTGTAAGTAAGCAAGAGGGTACTAGTTTTTATGACAGTACTCTTCCTTCACATAACGAAGTGGATTTAGATCTTTTAAAAGAAGATTATCCAGATGTTCAAGGTTATATTGAGATAAAAGATACTAATATTAGTTATCCAATTGTTCAGGGTGAAGACAATGAATATTATTTAAATCATTTACCAAATGGCGATAAAAATAAAATGGGTTCTATTTATTTAGATTATCGTAATAATGGTTTTAATGATGATAATACAGTTATTTATGGTCATAATATGAACGATAAAACGATGTTTAGTGAACTCGAAAATTATAAAGATGATGATTATTATGAGAACCATAAAAGTTATACCTTGTATACAGAAACCGGAAATTTAGAAGTGGAAATTGTGGCCGCTTATATTGCCGATGCGTCTAAAGAAAGTTTACCTATTAATTTTAAAGGTGAAGAACGAGAAGAATATTTAAATAAAGTTTCTGAGAATAATATTTTAGATAGCGAAGTAAATATAAAAAAAGAAGATAAAATTATTACGCTATGTACTTGTGCGGATACATATGATACGTCAAGACTAGTTTTAATTGGAAAAGTTTTATAAGTTCTTGACAAAGTAATATAATATGATACAATAAAATTATAAATGTGATGAAGAGGACATGGTTATTAAAAAGTGTTTTAAGCGAGCTAGGGAGTGGTGAAAGCCTAGTAAATAACTTTAATAATTACTACCTTGAAGCAGAATGTGAAAACATTTCCGGACTTAATCCGTTATCTTAATTAAGCACCAAAAAGGATGGTACCGCGTTTTTTCGCTCCTTACATAAGTAGGGAGCTTTTTTATTTAGGAGGACTTTTATGAATAAGAAAATGGTAAAAAAACAACATTCCATTTCAATGGAAAAATTTTTAAGAGATTATTGTCATTTAGAAAATGATTATTTAATTGAAATGTTATCAGGGCTTTCACACAAAGAATTAAAAGATGTGTGCCGTGATATTTATAAGTTAAGACTTATGACATTACCTTTTGAGGAAGTTAGTGTGGAAGAAGTGAACTGTGGGGAAGTGGTATTTGTGAATGACGCTTTTTACAATCCTGCACCATATAAAAATCCAAGAACAAAAAATATCGATGATATGGTATTACCGACTAAATCTAATTCTAGTGATGATTATTCGGATGCTGAACTTTATGAAGATATTGTTGATGCGATTGAAAATAATATGACTATAGAAGATGCTGATATTAGTAGTGTTGGTTCATTTAATTTGCCAAAGGTAAAAACAAAAGGAGGTATGAAAAATGATAAATATTAAAGAAGATGAAAATTTAAGTGTACTTAATCATAGCTGCGCCCATTTACTGGCTCATGCTGTAAAACATTTATATCCGGAAGCTAAATTTTGGGTAGGTCCAGTTATTAACGAAGGCTTTTACTATGATATTGATTTAGGTGATAATGTTATTAGTGAAGAGGATTTAGAAAAAATCACTAAAGAAATGAAAAAAATAGCTAAAAGTGATAAATTAATTAAAAGAATAGAACTTACAAGAGGAGAAGCTTTAGAAATGTTTAAAGATGATCCTTATAAAATCGATTTAATTAATAATATGGATGACAGTGAAAATATTACGGCATATAAACAAGATGATTTTATCGATTTATGTAGAGGACCTCATGTTAAAAGTACCAAACTTTTAAAAAATTTTAAATTACTTAAGGTAAGCGGAGCCTACTTTAAAGGTGATTCCAAAAATAAAGTATTACAAAGAATTTACGGAATATGTTTTCCAACTAGTGAAGAATTAGAGAATCATCTTGAACAATTAGAAGAAGCAAAAGAAAGAGAGCATCGTAAAATAGGTAAAGATTTAAATCTTTTCATGACTTCTGATTTAGTTGGTAAAGGACTTCCAATGTATTTACCCAATGGATATATAATTTGGGAAGAATTAGAAAACTATATTAAAGATAAAGAGAAGAAACTAGGTTATCATCATGTTTTAACACCACCTCTTGGAAATGTTGAATTATATAAAACTAGTGGTCACTGGGATCACTATAAGGATGACATGTTTCCAGCTATGGAAATAGACGGTGAAGAATTTGTTTTACGTCCAATGAATTGTCCTCATCATATGATGATTTATAGTAATGAAATACATTCATATAGGGATTTACCAATTAGAATAGGCGAAATTGCTAGAGATTGTCGTTATGAAGCAAGCGGCGCGCTAAAGGGAATTGAAAGAGTTAGAACTTCCTGCCAAAATGATGCTCATTTAGTTGTAACACCAGAACAAATAAAAGATGAATTTGCCTTAGTGGTTAATTTAATTTTAGAGGTTTACAAAGAACTTAATATCACTGATTATCATTTTGAATTATCGTTACGTGATCCTGAAGATAAAGTAAAATATTATCAAGATGATGAAATGTGGAATCATGCTGAAAATATGCTTAGGAAAGTATTAGACGAGCTTAATATTGATTATGTTGAAAAGATTGGGGAAGCCGCTTTTTATGGTCCTAAGTTAGATGTTCAAGTTAAACCAGCTGTTGGTAATGAGTATACTTTATCAACTTGTCAATTAGATTTTTGTTTACCAATGAAATTTAATTTAACTTATGTTGATAAAGATGGTCAAAAGAAAACACCGGTTGTTCTTCACAGAGCAGTCTTTGGTAGTATTGATAGATTTATGGCTTATTTAATTGAAGAGACTAAAGGAGCATTCCCAACATGGCTTGCGCCAACGCAGGTCAATATTATTCCGGTAAATAATGAATATCATTTGGAATATGCTACGGAAATTTATAATTTACTTAAGGATAATAATATTAGAGTAAAACTTGATGATCGTGATGAGAAATTAGGATATAAAATGCGAGAAAGTGTTACTCATAAAATACCATTTGCTTTAATACTAGGGGATAAAGAAAAAGAGAATAATACTATAAGTTATCGAAAATATGGTAGTAAAGATACTACTACAGTAAGTAAAGATGAATTTATAGATATGCTTAATGATATTATTGTAAATAAAAAATAAAAGTTTGTTAAAAATAAAAACTTTAACTAAGTTTCTAGTTAAAGTTTTTTAGTCGCCAAACATATCAAATATTTCGCTCATAAAAGATTCTTTTTTCTTTTTCTTGCCATATTTATTTTTCTTATAATAGGCATCATCTTTATAATGATCACGGTATTCTTTATCATAATCGTGTTTATGATAATCTTCTTCATATCTTCTGCTTTCTTCACGTCTTTGATTATAACTTTGTTCTTTTTCTATAAGTTTTTCAAGTTCACCACGGTCAAGCCAAATACCACGGCACTCTGGGCAGTAGTCAATTTCTACGCCTTGTTTTTCACTCATTAAAAGTGTTACATCTTTACATACTGGACATTTCATATTATCCCTCCTATCTATTTATATTATAGCAGATTATCATGAAATATAAATGAAAAAGATTATTTTTTGTGTATTTTAAGAAAAAAATATTTACTTTCTTTTATTTTTTTTATAAAAATGGTATAATTATATAAGTAATTTGGAGGTGTATGTATGCGTAAGTTTACAGAACAAGAATTAGTAAGAAGAGAAAAAGTAGATGAAATTAGTAAAATATGGAATCCATATCCAGAAAGATTTGAAACTAATTACGAATTAAAAGAAGTTCGTTTTTTAGAAGACGGTGTTCGTGATGTTAAGGTTGCGGGGCGTATTGTTTTAATGAGAAAAATGGGGAAATTATCATTTTTAACTATTCGTGATATTGAAGGACAAATTCAAATATCAATTAAAATTGATTTAGTAGGGGAAGAAAAATATAAACAATTTAAGGAATTTGTTGATGTTGGTGACTTTATTGGGGTAACCGGAGAAACATTCACAACCCACACTGGAGAAAAAACTGTTAGGGCGGATGATTTTGTTTTTTTAGGAAAAGCTTTAAAACCATTACCAGAAAAATTTCATGGTCTAACTGATGTTGAAGAAGTGTATCGTAATAGACCGGTTGATTTAATTATGAATGAAGATGCGAGAGAAAGATTTTTACTTCGTTCTAAATTAATTAGACTTATTAGAAATTATTTAGATAATAATGGTTATATTGAAATAGAAACTCCAATTTTAAATAATAAAGCTTCTGGCGCTATGGCTAAGCCATTTATGACTCATCATAACGCACTAGACATTGATTTATATTTAAGAATTGCACCAGAAACTTATCCAAAAAGAGCTATTGTTGGGGGTTTTACTAAAGTTTATGAATTTGCTCGTTGCTTTAGGAATGAAGGTATGGATGCTTCGCACTTACAAGATTTTACAATGCTAGAAGGTTATGGAGCTTACTTAAATTATAAAGATAATATGGAATTTTTAAGAAAAATGCTTCAAAGTGTTATTCTTGAATTATTCGGTACTTTAAAAGTTACAATTGCTGGTAAAGAAGTTGATCTATCTGGAGAGTGGGAAAGCATTTCTTTTAGAGATTTAATTTTAAAATATTGTCCAATCGATATTGATCAGTACAATACTAAAGAGTTATTATTAAATAAGATAAAAGAAGAACAAATTGAAATTGATAGTGAAACTCCACTTGAAGCTTTAGGGTATGGTAATCTAGTTGATCAATTATATAAAAAAGTCGCTAGACCACATGTTGTTGGCCCTGTATTCTTAATTGATCATCCAATAGATTTATCACCACTTGCTAGAGCTAATGATGAAAATCCTAATAAAACTGATCGTTTTCAACTAATTATTAACGGTGCAGAAATTATTAATGCATATTCTGAACTTGTTGATCCACGTGAACAAGAAAAACGTTTAATCAAACAAGCCGAACTTAAAAATGCTGGTGATGAAGAGGCTATGGTTATGGATTATGATTATATTGAAGCTATGGAAGTTGGTATGCCACCAATAAGTGGTTGGGGAATTGGTATCGATCGTTTGGTTCAATTATTAACAAACTCAGATAACATTAAAGATGTGGTTATGTTCCCATTAATGAAACCAAGAGATTAATTATAAATTTAACTGATATTTAGAATAAATCTATTTATCAGTTTTTTCTTAAATAAATTGACTTTAATATTATTTTTTACTATAATTTAAATTATAATAGGAGCGTGAGATTATGAAAAACAAGGGTTTTACTTTAATAGAACTTTTAGCCGTAATATTAATATTAACAATTATTGCTTTAATAACGACACCAATTGTTACAAATGTTTTAGAGGGGTCAAGGCAGAATACTTTTGAAAGTAGTATTGAGCAGTTAATAAATATTGTCAGAATGGATTATAATGAATATGGAAGATTAGGAGAAGTTACTTATAATTATAATAATGATAAGTTTGTTTGCTCCGGTTGTGATGACGGTAAGAATTTGACTTTAGATTATAGTGGATCACT
>CALVRP010000008.1 GCA_944358665.1 uncultured Bacilli bacterium | reverse complement strand
TGGTGTTTGCTGAAAAAGTAAAAAGTTTGTATAAAAAATGACTGATAAAATATCAGTCGTTTTGAATATAGTATGCATAATATTCTTCTAAAGTTAAATCTTCATCATGAATTATTTTAGCGGCCTTTGTTCCAACATAACGATAATGCCATGGTTCATATTTATAACCGGTTAGATTTTCTTTATCTTTAGGAAATCTTAAAATAAAACCATATTTATAAGAATTTTCACTAAGCCATTTAAAAGCATCAGTATTTTCAAAAGCATCTTCTATTTGATTAATATCACTAACTAGACCGGTTTGGTGTTCAGAATAACCAGCTCTCGCTGAATAAGTGTCAGCGGCCTGTTTACCATCTCTCTTGACATAATCATTATATAAAGTTACTTGATACTCGTAACTACGGTAACCAGAAGCATTTTTAATTGTAATATTATCAAGTCTGGCGGCATCAGCCATTTTCATAAAAGCATCAGCGGCAACTTTTCGCATTTGATTATTAGTTCCCATATTATAAGTACTGTCTAAAGTTACTAAATCATCGGGCTCATAATCTTCGGTTAAATAATAATATTTGTTTACTAGCATTAAATTATCATCATCAGTATTAGTTTCTTTAGTGTTTTCATAATAATCATAATCTAGATTACAATTAACTTCTTTTACTGTTTTTTCGGCGTCATCACTATCATATTTTAGATAACGATCGAGATTATTTTTAATAAAATATTTTTGGCCAGCAAGTTCCCCAAGAAAATCAGAGTATTCATAATCGGTTAAATCTAAATTAACAATATTAATAATAGCGTTAGTATCAGCTTTTTTATTATTACTTGCGTATTCTAAATATAGTTTTAAGTTATCATCTTTATAATTTTTACTATTTAAAATATTAATTAAATCATCATTATATTCATTGTTTAAAATAATATTTTCGTCTTCTTCAGATACTAAATTACTAATTTCTTTAGCCTCTTTATCACTATAACCAATATCTTTTAGTTTTTCTTCAAAACTTTTATTTTGATTAACAAAGATAAAAATCCCTCCTATAAGCAAAAGAAAAACAATTATCGTAATAATTATTTTTTTATTCATAATATCATTCCTTATCTAAATAATATGCATAATATTCGTCAAATGTGAGTCCACTTTTTTCAACTTTTTTAGCAAGTTCTTTACCTAGATAACGATAGTGCCATGACTCATAGGCATAACCAGTTATTTCTTCTTTACCTTTAGGATATCTTAAGATAAAACCATAATCAGTACAATTGTTTACTAGCCATTTATATGTATCACTGTCTTCAAAATTATCCATAGTCATACCATAAGTAACAATATCTAAGGCAAGTCCTGATTGGTGTTCAGAAAAATCGGGCCTAGCGGCATAACTATCGGCATATTCTTGTCCATTAGCGCTTTCGTATTGATCGTAGACATTTTTTTGATATTCATAAGTACGATAACCAGAATTAATAATTAAAGTAATGCCATCTTCTTTAGCAGCATCGGCCATTTCTTTAAAAGCTTCATATACTTCTTTTTTTGTTTGTATTCCTTCAAAAGCATAAGTTGTTGGAACATCAACAATATCATCTGGGGCGTACTGCTCTGGCAAAGAATAATATTTATTAACTAAAATTGCATTCCCTAAATTCATATTAGTTTCTGTAGTATGAGTATAATATTTATAATTCGTTTTAGTATTTACTTTAGTTATAACGTCTTCGTAATCAATTTTATCAGTTGTTGGTTGTTCTTCAAGATCTTTAATATAGTTTTTATAATTTTTGTATTTGTCCCAAATAAACCATTTTTCACTAGTTAACGGGATTAAATCATTATCATATTCGTTTTCCAAAGCATAACTGATATACTTATTATCTAATTCCAAAATGTCTGTAATTTCTTTTTCATTGTACCCAATTTGTTCTAGTTTGTATTCATTACTAGTAAAATGAGCGTAAAGGTTAATAGCAACTATAATTAAAACAATAAATAAAATTACGCCAATTCCTAAAAAAATAACTTTCTTTTTAACTTTTCTTTTTTTCTTATACATATAACATCTAACCTCACTTTACATCATTATATCATTAAATTAAAATAAAGGTCTATACAAAATCAAAAATAAATGATAAAATGTAAAGTAGCAGCAGGAAGGTGATTAGGTGAGGTATTTAGGCTTAGATTTAGGAGCAAGGTCGCTTGGAGTATCTATTTCTGATGCGACTCACACGATTGCGACTGCACTGACCACTATACATTTTAGTGACAGTAATTACAAAGAAGCAATTAACTTACTTAAACCAATCATCAATGATAATAAAATTGGCAAACTTGTTTTAGGCTTTCCAAAGAACATGAATGGAACTGTTGGTCCAAGAGCAGAGATAACTTTAGAATTTAAGAAAATGCTAGAAAAGGAATTTAATTTAGAAGTTGTTATGCAAGATGAGAGACTGACAACAAGAGAAGCCGAAAGTTATATGCTGAAAGCAGATATGTCAAGAAAAAAACGTAAACAAAAAGTAGATAGTTTAGCTGCTAATATTATTCTGCAGACATATTTGGATAAGGAAAGGAATGAGAATTATGCAAATGGATGAATTAAAATTTAAAGCTGTAGATGAGGATGGAAGACAAATTGAATGTGATACTTTATTTATGTTTGATTCTCCAGAAACTAAAAAAAGTTATATCGTCTATACAGACAATTCAATTGATGAAGAGGGAAATACTAAAGTATATGCATCAATTTATGATCCAAAAGAATTAAAAGTAAGTGAAGATGAAGAGTTCGCTTCTCTTAACTTAACACCAATTGAAACTGAAAAAGAGTGGAAAATTATCGAAACAATTTTAGAAGAAATGCAAAATCAAGTAGAAGAACAAGAATAGAGGCGTTATTTTGGTTAAAAAACGTAAGTTTTCTATACGTAAATTCTTACTATTTTTAATAGTTTTAATTATTTTGGCTATTGTAGTTTTTATTGGACTATATAAATTTGAGACCTTGGCTGTAAGTAGTGATAGTAAAACGGTTGAGTTTACAGTTGAAGAGGGTAATTCATATTATACTTTAGCTGATGATTTAAAAGAAAAAAATCTAATAAAATCTGCATTCTTCTATAAGGTGTATTTAAAGTTCCATTCACCAACTGGCCTTACTGTAGGAACTTATGAACTTGATCAAAATATGGATGTTGGTGAGATTGTTGGGATTTTAAGTAATGATAATAATGCAACTGAAAATAGTGTTAGATTAACTTTTAGAGAAGGTCTTAATGCTTGGCAAATGGCGAGTATTATTTCTAGAAAAACTGATATTACTTCAGAAGAGTTTTTAGCTAAAATTAGTGATGAGAGTTATATTGATTCTTTAAAAGAAAAATATTGGTTTATTACTGATGATGTCAAGAATTCAGAAATATATTATAATCTTGAAGGATATATGTTTCCAGACACTTATGTTTTAGAAAAAGATGAAGTTAATTTAGACAATCTACTCACTAAAATTCTCGATAATACAGCCTTTAAGTTAGAGCCATATAAAGATGATATAGAAAATAGCGGCTATAGTGTGCATGAAATCTTAACTTTAGCGTCTCTTGTTGAGCTAGAAGCAGTAACTGATGAGGATAGAGCTAAAGTGGCTGGTGTTTTCTATAATAGACTAAATGATAATTGGTCACTTGGTAGTGATGTAACTACTTATTATTCAGCAAAGAAATTAATGACTGAAAGACTAACAACTAGTGATTTAACTACTTGTAATGGTTATAATACTAGATGTACTAGTATGAAAGGTCTTCCAGTTGGGCCAATAGATAATCCAAGTTCTAGCGCGATAGAAGCTACAATAAATCCAGATATCAATGATTATTATTACTTTGTTGCTGATAGTGATAAAAAGGTTTACTTTACTAGGACCTCTGAAGAACATACTAATATTATTAATGAACTTAAAGAAGAGGGAAAATGGATTGGCTAGAAGAATATGCTAGAGAAAACAATATACCAATTATGCAAAAAGAAGGTATAGAGTTTTTAAAAAATTATATTAAAGAACATAACATTGAATCTGTTTTAGAAATTGGTAGTGCTATTGGTTATTCAGCAATCCAAATGGCTATGATAAACCCTGACATTAAAATTACAACAATTGAACGTAATAAAGCTTTATATAATGAAGCAATAAAAAATGTTAAAGCCTTTGATTTGACAAAGCAAATAACGATAATTAATGGAGATGCTTTAGATGTTCATATCGAAGGAACATTTGATTTAATTTTTATTGATGCGGCAAAAGCTCAATATATAAAATTTTTTGAAAAATATAGTAAAAATTTAAATGATAATGGAGTTATTATTTCCGATAACTTAAATTTTCATGGTCTTACTGATAAACCTGAAGAGATAAAAAGTAAAAATCTTCGGGCTTTAGTAAGAAAAATTAATAATTATAAAGAATTTTTGAAAAATAATTCTAATTACACTACAACATTTTTAGATATTGGTGATGGCATCAGTATCACAAAACATACTACAAATTCCGACAGGCGACTTTAAAGTCGTCTTTTTTTTATGTTTTTTTAATTCCTTTAATTTTATAAAATGATTAAATAAAAAGCATTAAAAACTGAAAAATTCCTCTAATAAAATTTATAAAAATAAATGTTTTTTTTAAGTAAAAATAATAAAAATAAGCCTTTGATTATACATTTTATTTTCGGTATATTGCTTACTGAAGGGAGGTGATAGAGTGCTGAATCAAACCGTACTTGTCGGAAGACTTGTCAATGACCCTGAATTATACGAAACTGAAAATGGAAAAAAAGTAACCCGCGTCACGTTAGCTGTACCCCGCTCTTATAAAAATATAAATGGCCAATATGATACTGATTTTATCGGATGTAAATTATGGCAAGGCGTTGCTGAAAGTACGAGTGAATATTGTAAAAAAGGTGATTTAGTAGGTATCAAAGGCCGCATTCAAACTACTAATTATGAAACTGAAGAAGGAACAAAATATTTTACCGAAGTAATTGCAGAAAAAGTAACATTCTTATCCGGAAAAAGCAAAGATTAATTTGCTTTTTATTTTTTATAACATGTTTTACATCTTAAATTATAAGTGTTATAATGGTATAGGTGGTAAAATGTATGCATATATTAAAGGAATTGTAACTGATATAGAGGCTGGTTTTATTGTTGTAGAAACAGGTGGAATAGGCTATCAAATTTATACTGGAAATCCGTATTCATTTAATGAAGGCGAGGAATATACAGTTTATTTATATCAATATGTTCGGGAAGATGAAATAAGTTTATATGGTTTTAAAACAAAAGAAGAAAAAGATTTATTTTTAAGATTAACAAGTGTTAAAGGACTTGGCTGTAAAATGGCACTGCCGATGCTAGCGTCTGGTTCTATTTCAGGAATTATTGATGCAATCGAAAGAGAAAATGTTTTATATTTAAAGAAATTTCCGAAAATTGGTGATAAAGTTGCCCGGCAAATAATCTTAGATTTAAAGGGTAAATTAGTGGCCAAAGAAGATATGGGTAGCACGCATAATTTTGATGAACTTATAGAGGCTTTAAAAAGTTTAGGATATAAAACTAGTGATATTAATAAAGTTATAAAACAAATAAATGCTAATGACGATATTGAAACGCAAATAAAAAACGCTTTAAAGTTATTACTTAAATGATAAATATTATCTTAATTGTTAATTATATGATAACGATTAGCTTTATTGTTTTACTACTTTATTTGTTACTTTATGGTATTTTATTATTAATAGATAAAATTAAAAATATTAAAATAATAAATAGTAAATGGCAAAAAGTTCGTTATGTTTTAACAGCTTTACCGTTTGTTTTACTAGGAATATATATGATTTTAATGGCTTTTGTTTTTCAAAGAACTTTAGATAGAATTGTTCTTATAATTTTAGGTTTATTTTTAATTTTTTATTCAATATATAAAGGTTATAACAAAATTAAAGATGTTGATTTTTTTAAAGGCCTTGACGAAAATAAATAAGGAGGATATTTATGGATGAGAGAATAATTTCCAATCATGAACTTAAAGAAGATACTTTTGAAGGTAGTATTCGTCCAGATAGTATCGATGAATACATTGGTCAAACAGAAGTAAAAGAAAATTTAAATATATTTATGAAAGCGGCTAAAATGCGAGAAGAAGTTCTTGACCATGTTCTTTTATATGGCCCTCCAGGGCTTGGCAAAACCACTTTAGCATATATTATTGCTAATGAAATGGGAAGTAATATTAAAACTACTAGTGGTCCAGCTATTGAAAAAAGTGGCGATTTAGCAGCCATACTCTCAACTTTAGAGCCTGGTGATGTTTTATTTATCGATGAGATTCATCGGATGCCAAGATTTATTGAAGAGATATTATATTCAGCTATGGAAGATTTTACTTTAGATATTATTGTTGGTAGTGAATCTTCTAGTCGTAGTATTAAGATAGATCTTCCGCCTTTTACTTTGGTTGGTGCGACGACAAGAGTTGGTGATTTAACAGGCCCCCTTCGCGATCGTTTTGGAATTATTTCTAAGCTTAATTTTTATACAGTGGATGAACTTAAAGATATTGTTTTAAGAACTAGTAGAGTATTAGAAAGTGAAATTAGTGAAGATGCAGCAATAGAACTTGCAAGAAGAAGTAGAGGAACACCAAGAGTTGCTAATAGATTATTTAAAAGAGTAAGAGATTATGCTTTAGTTATGGGGAGTGGATATATTGATTTAAAAATAACAAAAATAGCTTTAGATAAATTAAAAGTAGATGAATTTGGTTTAGATGCCACTGATTATAATTTGTTAGAATCAATTATTGAAAAATTTAATGGAGGCCCAGTTGGTATTGATGCTTTAGCGGCTAGTATTGGCGAAGAAGCGGGCACTATTGAAGATGTTTATGAACCTTATTTACTACAAAATGGCTTTTTAAAAAGAACAAGTCGTGGTAGAGTGGTTACTGAAAAAGCCTATAAACATCTTAGAAAGGAGTAAACATGAAGACAAAAGATTTTGATTTTGACTTACCAGAAGAATTAATTGCTCAAACACCGATTTCTAAAAGAGATGAATCAAGACTACTTGTGTTAAATAGTACTACTGGTGAAATAAAACATCATCATTTTTATGATGTTTTAGAATATTTAAATCCAGGGGATAGTTTGGTTTTAAATGACACGAAGGTTTTACCGGCTAGACTTTATGGCACTAAAGAAGAAACCGGAGCGGCTATTGAAATTTTAATGTTGAAAGACTTAGGTGAAGATACTTGGCAATGTTTAGTAAAACCAGCTAAAAGAATTAAAGAAGGTACGATTGTTAATTTTGGTGATAAATTAAAAGCTAAATGTACTGGGGTTTTTGATGAGGGAATTCGCCATTTTAAATTACTTTATGAAGGAATTTTATATGAAATTTTAGATGAACTAGGTGAAATGCCATTGCCTCCTTATATACATGAAAAATTAGAGGAAAAAGATCGTTATCAAACGGTTTATGCGAAAAATATTGGTAGTGCAGCTGCCCCAACTGCAGGTCTTCATTTTACCAAAGATCTTTTAGAAAAAATTAAAGAAAAAGGCGTTAATATTGTTTATATTACCTTGCATGTTGGTCTTGGAACTTTTAGACCAGTAACGGCGGAAGATGTTAATGATCATAAAATGCATAGTGAATTTTATATTATGGACGAAAAAGCGGCTAATATTTTAAATGAAACGAGAAAAAATGGTCATAAGATTGTTAGTGTTGGAACAACAAGTACGAGAACTTTAGAAACTATTATGAATTTATATGGAACTTTTAAAGCTTGCCAGGGTTTTACTGATATTTTTATTTATCCAGGTTATGAATTTAAGGGTATAGATGCTTTAATTACTAATTTTCATTTGCCAAAATCAACTTTAGTAATGCTGGTTAGTGCTTTAGCTGGCAAAGAAAATATTTTAAAAGCATATAATGAAGCAATAAAATACCAGTATCGCTTTTTCTCTTTTGGTGATAGTATGTTGATAGTAAAGGAGTAATTATATGATTGTTGTGATTGCAGGTCCAACTGGCGTTGGAAAAACAGATTTAAGTTTGTTTTTAGCAAAAAAATTAGATGGTGAAATTATTAATGCTGACAGTACGCAAGTTTATAAGAATCTAGATATTGCGACTGGTAAAGTAAAAGATACGGAGAATATCCCACACCACCTACTTAGTACGATAGATATTACTAAAGATTATAGTGTTTTTGATTATCAAAAGGATGCTAGAGAATGTATTGATGATATTTTAAAAAGAGGAAAAACACCAATTTTAGTAGGGGGAACAGGCCTGTATTTGAAAGCTACGTTGTATGATTATGAATTTACTGAAAAAGAGAATAATACTTATGAAGGCTTTAGTAACGATGAACTTTACAGTAAGCTTTTAGAAGTTGATCCGAATACAAATATTCATTTAAATAATAGGGTTAGAATTATTAGTGCTTTAAATTATTTTGAAGCAAATCATAAGCCTTATAGTGAAAAAGAAAAAACTGATAAACTACTATATGACTGTTTATTTATTGGCTTAACTGCTGATAGAGAGGTTCTTTATTATAAAATAAATAAAAGAGTTGATGGGATGTTTGAAGAAGGTCTTTTGGATGAAGTCAAAGCTATATATGATAGTGGAATTCGAACCAAAGCTGTGATGACTCCGATAGGTTATAAAGAATTATTTGAATATTTTGATGGTAACATTACTTTGGAAGAAGCTAAAGAAGAAATAAAAAAACGTAGTCGCCATTATGCGAAAAGACAATATACTTGGTTTAATAATCAAATGGATTTAAAATGGTTTAAAGTAAATTATGAAGATTTTACTAAAACTGAAAACGAAGTGTTAGAGTACATTAAAAATAACTACAAAATGAACTAGTCAAGGGAAAGTAGATAATAAAAAACTATAGAGTGTAAATACAACTGGACTTTTTAAAGAAGAAGTTCTTGTTTAAAAAGAAAATTAAAGGGTTATAATAAATTGATTTTTATTTAATCCTTTTTTATTTTTTGCATATATTTTAATAAGCATTGACAAATTACTGATAGCTATAATATAATTTAAGAGAAAAGTAGGAGGAAGAAAGATGTTTTGTAGGAAGTGTGGTACGCAAAACCCAGAAGATGCGAAATTCTGCACAAGTTGTGGAGAAAAATTAGGGGATGAAGTTTTGGAAAATGAGGTTTCTAAAGGAAATAACAATAGTTTTTCAAATCAACAAATGATTGATTCTTCAATTATAAGAAAAGCTATTAAAGCAAAAGCTAAAGCTAGTTCAAAAAGCTCGATTGTTATAACATTATTGTTAACAATTTTATTAGCAATACTTGGTGTAGTTATAGGTGTTGCTAATGTAGGACTTGGAATAATATATATTTTATTATTTATAGTATTCTGGCTATTTGTATTCTTTGGAATTGTTAAAGGAAGTCTTGAAATTAGCCGTGGTAAGCAAATAGAGTATATGGATATTATAAAAAATAGTTTTAAAAATCCTAGTTGGTGTTTAAAATATATTTTAGGAGCCTTTGTTTTTAGTTTTATTCTTGGAATATTAATGCTTATTCCACTAATTGGTTTTATTTTAGGCTTAGTAGTTGAAATATACTTTATACCAGTACTAGCAATGTACATGTATAAAGCTGCTGATCCAAATGTACAAGATAAAAGTTTATCTAGTATGATTAAAAGTTCAATGGATTTAGTAAAAGGACATCGTGTAGAATTCTATGGTTTAATTATTAGTTTCTTTGGTTGGTTCTTATTAGGTATTGTAACTTTAGGTATTGCTTTACTTTGGGTTATACCTTATATCAATATAGCCCTTGCAAATTTCTATCGTTATTTAAATGGCGAAGAGGATTATACTGATGCTGACAAAGGATTAAGCAATACTGCAATAATTGCCCTTGGTGTTCTTGGCTATTTGGCTTTTATAACAATTATAGTTATTACTATTGTGGTACTTATTGTAAGTGGTGTGATTAGTGAAGACAAAAACGATAGATATAGTGGTTCATATGATTATGATGGAGAGTGGCATTTTGACAATCATGATAGCGACAACACTAGTTTTGATATAATAAATATGGAAGGCGTTAACGTAGCAGTTCCTAGTGATTATACTGAATATAGTGTTAGCGGCTATGATATGTCTTATATGAATGAAGATGGAACCGTTTTAATTGCGACAAAAGTAATGAGTGCGGCTAATATGGATTTAAATTCTTATTCAGAAGAATTAAAAAATTCCTTACCAAGCACTAGTTATACTTGTGAGGATATAGAATCTAAGAATATTAATGGAAATGATTGGAATAAACTTACATGCGATTATAGTGGAGGTACTAAACTTTATAATTATATTGCAACTGATAGTAGTAACGTTTATTTAGTGACAGTAACTGCTTATAATTCTCTTAGTGATAAGGGAGAAAGTATTGCTAAAGATGTTGAAGAAAATTTAGGTTTTGCTAATTAGCAAGCCTTTTTTTATAAAAAAATAAGACCTTTTGGTCTTATCTGTTGTAGTATTCGATAATTAATGATTCATCAATATCTGCATTAAGTTCACTACGTTCTGGCATTCTTACATAAGTGCCTTCCATTTTCTTATCATCGTAAGAAACATATTCAACACGGTTTTGTAAAGCTTCTAAAGATGCTTTAACAATAGCTAATTCTTTATCTTTTTCTTTTAAGCCAATTACATCACCGGGTTTAACGATATAAGAAGGGATATCAACTTTATGACCATTAACCGTAACATGGCCATGGTTTACAAGTTGTCTAGCACCTTTTCTAGTTGTAGAAAAACCAATACGATAAACTAAGTTATCTAAACGACTTTCTAATAATTTAAGTAAATTTTCACCATGTACACCTGGCATTTTACCAGCTTTAACGAAGAATGATTTGAATTGTTTTTCACTTAAACCATACATAAATCTAACTTTTTGTTTTTCTTGTAATTGAATACCATAGTTTGATAATTTTCTTCTTCTATTATCTCTACCATGTTCACCAGGAATATAAGGCTTTTTAGCAAGTTCTTTTCCTGTTTCTAAAGTAGAAAAACCTAAACGTCTAGATACTTTGTATCTTGGTCCAGTATAACGAGACATTTTCTTCCTCCTTTCATGTGCGAAAGGTTATTTTGCCAAATTATAGGGTGGATTATACTAATATCTTTGATAAGCAGCCTTACAAAGATAACCCCTAAAAGGGAATAACCACATTATAATTTTCAAAATAACGCTGCTTTTTCACACGCTCTTTAATTATATTATGTTTTTATATATAAGTCAATACCATTTACACTATAAATTTCAATGATGCAAATTTTCATTTGGAATTCCGTTTTATGATAAAAAGCGGGAATAAGTTTGATTATAGTAAGTTTATAAGTATAATATAAATGTTTCTTTGCCGATGATAGGATGGTGAGGTAAAAATGAAGGGATGGAAACACTTAACTCTTGAACAAAGAAAAGCTATTTCAAATGGAATATCTCATA
>CALVRP010000007.1 GCA_944358665.1 uncultured Bacilli bacterium | reverse complement strand
GGTCTAAATATTGCCAAGCGGCAGCTAATTCCCCTGCGGGACCGCCATATTGCGTGATTATATATTTAGCCATTTTTAAATCTTTTTTCTTGATATTAACGGGATATTGTAATTTTTTTTCATATTTCCACATTAGAAATTTCCTCCTTATTTATTTTCCCAAGGCCATGGATCATTATTCCAGCTCCAAGGACTAGTAGTTGCCCCACTTACAAATAGTGGACCATATTTTTTTTCATATTGTTTAATTAATTTTTCTTTTTCATCAGTATACCTATTAAATAAATCAATCATCGCTTTATCATTAGGATGTGTATCTAAATATAAGTTTATATCATGTGCGCCAAAACTATAAGCATCGATATATGTTAAAAGTTCTGCTTGTTCATTTAATGGTTCAACTTCAAATGGTTTATTTACTCTATATTGATTGTATAAGTCTGGAAACATATTTCCTCTAATAAAACCATTATAAACATCATATAATCTATTAGGTTCTGTTTTACCATTAAAATCACATTTATTAAAATTTAAATTATTATTAGGATTCATATTCGGTTTATTTGGTTTCATCATATCTGTATTTTGCCCCCAATTATTAACATTTTGCATTTCATTTAAATATGAAAAATCATTTGGCATGTTTGGCATAAAATAATTCATATTGTTATAGTCATTCATAATTTACCCTCCTCTGGTTTATGTTATGTTAGTGATTTAAACTAGTATAGATAGTTGCCTAATTTTAATAAATTAGTACTTTATTGGGTAAATTTAGGATATAGCCTTGTCAAAGATAAAAGAATTTGCTACAATATATATTGTCATATGGCGTTGTTGGTGAAGTGGTTAACACATCGGATTGTGGTTCCGACATGCGTGGGTTCGATTCCCACACAGCGCCCCATTATGATAATTACGAGTTTAATCTTATTGATTAGGCTCGTTTTTGTTTGAAAATAAATGGTGATGCATACTTAATTTTTAATAATAATAAAATTCCACAAGAACCATTTACTACTTATTCTTAGAAAAATCATATTGTTCAAACTGCCATATTTTAATGGCAAATAGAAGGACGATCGACAATAAAAAATGATTACGTTTATTATAAATGTCATAAGCACCATATCTATGTAAATAAAAAATATTATCAAATAAATTATAAAAGGAGGCTTTAGAGAAGTCTGAAATGCCAGGGTGATTGATATATAAATGATTAATAGTTTATCCTTTTTTAACAATAGGAGTAAGGACCTTATTAATTTCATATACTTCTTCTGGAGTCAAATTAATTCCTTTACGAGCTTTACTTTTGTTTTTTTATATGAATCATTAGCACGTTTATCATAATAAGTAAATCTTTATTTTCGACGACCTCTTCTAGCTTTATAACAGCGACAAAGAAAAGATGTGTTAGATAATCTTTCACAAGATGTATCTCTATCATAATTGTTGTTTTTATAAATACCGTAAGTTTTAGGGTATATCTTATTTCTATCAATTCTTTTAAAATAGTAGAATGAGATCTATTTATTTCTTTAGCAATTTAATTAATAAAAATATTATCATTTAATCCATCTTCGTAAGATAGATGACAATAATTTGCCATTTACAATACCTCCTTTAATAACAAATAAATCACTTAGGAAGTGTTATACATTATTATAAATTTTATTGTACAGCTTCTGTGCGTTTCTTTTTTTAATTACCCCCACAAAATTGTATATGGAAAAGATTTAAATCTCTTGATTAAACTTGTAATTTATGATATCATAATATTAAGATATTATGATATCATAAATTAAAGAGGGATTATATGAAAGAAAAAAAAGAAGAAAGAGTTCCTATTCCTTTAAGAATGCCATCAGAACTTTATGAAAAGGTTAGTGACATTGTTCACTTAACAAAAAGAAAAAATAGAGGTTATAGCATTAATAAATTTGTTATTGAGGCGATAGAGGAAAAAATAAATAAAAGTAGTGGGAGTGAAAAAAAATGATACGAACAGATATAATTTCAAAAATAGGAAGAAAATATTTAAAGAGCAATATTGAAAATGATGAATTCAGTTATGGAAAAGGTTTAAAGAATGTTGGGAAAAATTATACAGATTTTCTAGTTGATGGTTCTAGAAGAACATATCAAACCTTAGATATTCGTTTTGTTATGAATGATGTTAGCGTTTTAGTTGAAACTAAACAAAAATTGAAAGACAGTGAACTTGGAGCACATATGGAACAGTTGCAGCAATATGCCATATATGAAAGAGAGTTAACAGGAAACAATATTATCGCCATATTATCTAGTACATTAAACGATGATATTATGGTTTGGACAGATAATACCTGTACAATTACCTTAAACAATGAAGATAAAAAAGAAAGAACACTAAAAACAATGGAAGAATATTATGATATTTTTCATTCGACAAAAAATGATAAAATGTCATTAATACAAAATACTTATGCCTTAAATGAAACATTACATAAATATGGAGTTGATGAAAAGATTAGAAGTCAATTTGTTGGCACGTGTTTATTATCACTTAAAAATGGTTTGAAATATGAAGGACTAACAACTAAACAAATTACAGCAGGCATTGAAGAGATACTAACTGATTTGTTAGATAAAGATTTAAATAAAGCGTCCAAATTAACAATTTTGAAAAACAAAGTATTAGATTCACAAGACGTTAGGGAACTTAGAGATAATGAATTTAGAGATGTGTTAAATACAATAAAAACAAAAATATTACCTTCTATAAATGACAAAAGCACAATGGGACAAGATTTACTAAATTTATTTTTTACAACTTTTAATAAATACGTTGGTAAGAAAGATAAGAATCAAGCCTTTACTCCTGATCATATAGTTCATTTTATGAGTAAGGTTGTTGGCGTTAATAGAAATTCAAGAGTTTTGGATCCGTGTTGTGGTTCTGGCGCATTTTTAGTAAGAGCTTTAACAGACGCTTTGGATGATTGTGACACTGATGAAGAAAGAATAATGGTTAAAAAAAATCAAATTTATGGAATTGAAGCAGATGAGACAGCATTTGGTTTGTCAACAACTAACATGTTGATACATGGAGATGGAAATTCTAATATTGTGTTAGGTTCTTGTTTTGAACGAAATGAATTTGAAAATGCAAACATTAATATTGTATTAATGAATCCGCCATATAATGGTCAAAGAAAATATTGTAATCCAGATTATGTTAAAGAATGGAGCAAGGATACAAAATCTGATCCATCTAAGGGTTTTCACTATGTTTATTATATTGCGTCAAAAGTTAAAACAGGAAAGTTAGCTGTATTATTGCCTATGCAATGTGCGATAGGTAATTCTGAGGATATAAAGAGATTCAAAAGAAAAATGCTTAAAGAGCATAATTTAGATGCTGTCTTTTCTTTTCCAAATGAAATGTTTTATCCAGGTGCTAGCTCAATAGCATGTTGCATGGTTTTTAATTTGGGTATTAGACATAAAGATGCTCCAATTAAAGAAACGTTTTTTGGCTATTTTAAAGACGATGGGTTAATAAAGAAAAAAAACCTTGGTAGAGTTGAAAGAACACCAAATATTTGGAAACAAATAGAAGCTGAATGGTTAGACTTGTATTTTAAGAGAGAATCAAGAGCTGGCATGTCCGTAAACAAAATTGTAGATGCAGATGATGAGTGGTTGGCAGAAGCTTATATGGAAACCGATTTTACTAAAATAACTGAGATTGACTTTCAACAAACTTTAAATGATTATATAGCTTATCTTGTAAGAAAAGGTGATATATATGAATCTTAACACAAGCACGTGGAAAAAAGTTAGATTTGGAGATTTAATTCATGAAGAGAATATTTATAAAGCAAAGGCATATAGCAAAGATGAATTGGAGTTTTCTAAGTATCCGACAGACAACACAATTCCATATGTTACAAGAACAGAACACAACAATTCTGTAGAAGCATTTGTTGTAGAAAATAATTTAGATGGAATTGAATTTGGTAATGCACTAGTTGTTGGTGACACCACGGCCACAGTGTCCTATCAAAGAGATCCATTTGTTGCAGGAGATCATATTGTTGTTATTAGGGCATCATGGATGAATGAATTTACTGGTTTATTTTTTGAAACTCTATTAAATAAAGAAAGGTTTAGATATTCTTATGGTAGAGCTTTTATTAAAGATTTAATTAAGGATACAATGCTTTTTATACCTTGTGATGAGAATGAACAACCTGATTTTCTAGAAATGGAAAGAATTATAAAGCGGATGCATTATAAGCCATTAACAACAAAAAATATAAAAACTAAAAACGAACCAATTGATTTTAATAATTGGAGATGCTTTAAAATTGGTAGAATATTTAAAAAAGTCGATGTAAAAAAATATTCTAGTATACCAGATACAGAGGGAATCATCCCTTTTGTTTCTGCGACGGGATTGAATAATGGTGTATCCTCTTATGTTAATGAAAAATCAATTGATGGAAATTGTATAACAGTTTCTACTAATGGTGGGTGCTTCGATTCGTTTTATCATCAAGAAAGAATCGCAATATCAACAGATGTCGACATTTTATATAGTAAATATTTGAATCCTAAAGTGGCAATATTTATCTGTACTATTTTGAAACAGGAAAAGTATAAATGGTCATATGGTAGAAAGCCAAAAAACAATAAGGTATATACAACATATATATATCTTCCAGCAAAAAAAGATAATAAAGGTTTATTTATAATTGATGATAAAAAAGAATTTTCCGATGCTGGTTACATTCCTGATTGGGATTTTATGGAAAGTTATATAAGTAATCTTCATTATGGTGATGTACTTTAATATTAAAAGAATTTTTTTGTTATTAAGATTTCCAATGTATATTTATAAATTATATAATTTATGTTATAATAAACCAACTTATATAAGGAAGAGTAAAATTATATCAAAACTAAGTATTGATAAAAAAATAGATGGAATAACATTTTTGATTTAATTTGCAAAGACACAGGAGGTAATGATAAGATTTACAAATAAAAAAAGAAAAATATATTTGTAATTTATTCTGTAATTATTTTATAATTAAAAAGCATAATGATGATACAGATTTATATGATGAATATTTACAGCATATTGGGAATATGCCAAATAGAAAAATTGAAATATTAAAAGAATTGCATGGTGTGAGGAAAATTTTACAAGATAATGGTGGTATAAACACATAAAGATATAATAAGTTTAAAACAATAATTAAAAATAAATTTAAAATTGAAAATGATGAGTTAGATAGAATTATGACAAGTATTTCAAGAACGGGATTTTGCAAAGAAATTATTGGAAACTATTTAGGCTATATGGGCAATATATTCTACACAACTGAATTTTTCGAAAAGTTTTTAAATTATATAAAAAGAAAGAAAATATAACATATAATTTTATCTTTGCAATTTTCACCAAATATAGCAAACATACACTATAAGGAATCGATTTTTACCTTATATTTGTAAAAAATGACCACAATCGCCCATTATGATAATTACGGGTTTAATCTTATGATTAGACTCGTTTTTGTTTGAAAATTATGACTACTGTTTTGCATTATTTTTTGAATAATTTGTCGTTTAAAAACGTTTTATAAAGTTTATAAATGTGTTAAAATATTATTTAACAGGTGATGTTATGAATATTAGTACTAATTCATTAAAAGAGGAAGAAAAATATTTAAGCGAAGTAAAAAAAGTTGCAAAAAAGTTAATTGATGAAATCGATGTTAAAATTACCAAAGAGAAACAGGAAATTTTTGAATTAAAAAAATACATATGGAATGATTGTAAAAGCTTAAGTGAACTTGAGTATGGTAATTTATTAAATGATACCGATGCTAAAGTAGAAGTTACTAATGAAAAAATAAAGAAAGTATTTAAATATGAAAAAATATTAGATAAGGCTTATTTTGGCAGGATAGATTTTAAATTACATGACGAAACAATTAATGTATATATAGGTTTATATGGTCTTAATAATGAAAATAAAAATTATATATTTGATTGGCGAGCTCCAATTTCTAGCCTTTTTTATGACTATACTGTTGGAAAAGCTAGCTATGAAGCGCCAATGGGAATGATAGATGGTGAGATCACCTTAAGAAGACAATATAAAATCGAAGATGGTAAATTAAAAAGAATTATTGAAAACGATATTAATATTGATGATGAGGTATTGCAAGAAGTTTTATCTTCTCATTCAACTGATAAAATGAAAAACATTGTTACGACAATTCAGAAAGAACAAAATGCCGTTATTAGGAATACTAAAGATAAATATTTAATTGTTCAAGGTATTGCCGGTAGTGGTAAAACTTCAGTTGCCTTACATCGTATTGCTTATTTATTATATAAAGAAAAAGATTTAACTTCTAATAATATTTTGATTTTTTCTCCTAATAATGTTTTTTCTGAATATATTTCTGATGTTTTACCTGAACTAGGTGAAGAAAATGTTTTAAATACTACTTTTGGTGATATCGTTAAAACATATTTAAAAAAATATAAAAAGATTGAAACTTTTTCGGAATTCTTAAAACGTAAATACGATGAATTAAGAAATGGTAGTATCGTAAAGAATGTATATACAAAAGAAGAGTTAGATGAATATCTTGGAAGTTATTTAAAAAAACATATTTTTAAAAGTGGAATTACTTTAAATGGCTTTTATTTTAATCATTTTGAATTAAATGAATTATTAATGGTTAAGTATAAAAAATTGCCTTTTACCGAAAGAATAGAAAAAATTGCCGAATACATTTGTCATAGTATTAATGTTCCTTTAAAAAAATATAAAACAAAGATTAAAAATATTTTAAATGAAAAAATAAATATTGATCTTGACCCCATTCATATTTTTAAAGGTTTTCTAGATGAAAAAAATATTACTAGAGAAGGTAATAAATTATATTATGATGATATTACCGGAATTATCTATATCTATTTTCAATTAAATGATTTTCCATATAATAGTGAAGTTAAACATGTGGTTGTTGATGAAGCGCAAGATTATTCACCCTTACAATTTTGGATATTAAAAAAAATATTTCCTAAAGCCCTTTTTACTATATTAGGGGATATCAATCAAGCTATAAACCCTGATAGTACATATAAATCATTAGAAGAATTAAAAACAATTTTTGATAATGAGGCTAATTATATAGAACTAAATAAGACATATAGATCTAGTTCGGAAATAATCGGATTTGCTAGTAAAATTTTAAACATTAATAATATTACTTCAATCAGAGGTAAAAATGGTTTTCCTATTTTAAAAAGAGAAGGCGATAATATAAATGATATTATTAGTGATTTAAACAAAATGAAAAATGATGGTATGCAAACAATATCTATTATTACAAAAGATGATAAAGAAATGAATAGTCTTTATAAAAGGCTTGTGACTAATTCATCCGAAAATATGTTTGTTAAAAACACTATAGAAAAAAATAAAATTTCTATTTTGCCATCATATATAAAAGGTAAATTATTTGGCTTCCCTTATAATAATTATATTAAACAGGTAGTTATAGATGAAGCCCAAGATTATAATTATTTGCAATATATAATTATTAAAGAAATGTTTAAGAAAGCAAGTTTTACTATTTTAGGGGATATTAATCAAAATATTAATCCTTATCATAAGTATGATAGCCTAGAAGAGTTACAAGATATATTTAATGATAGTAATTATTTAGAGTTAAAAAAGACATATAGATCTACTAAAGAAATAATAGAATATACTAATAAAATATTAAATTTAAATTATGTTAATGCTATTAAAAAGAGTAATAATAAAGATGTCTTAATAAGATATGATATGTCTAATCTAATAGATGATATTAATAGATTGAAAGATACTTATAAGTCACTTGCTATTATTACTAAAGAAGATAGGGAAGCTTTAGTTATTTATAATAGTTTGAAAAACAAATTAGATATATCTTTATTAAGTGAAGAAAGTAAAAAGTTTATTAAAGATTTAGTAGTGGTACCAAGTTATATTGCTAAAGGATTAGAGTTTGATAGTGTTATTGTATATACAAAAAAAGATGACTATTATATAGAAGAAGAAAAGAATTTATATTATGTGGTATGTACACGAGCTCAGCATCAATTAATAGTTTATAATAATTGTTAAGTGCCTTGAAAAACAAGGCATTTCGTTTGACAACTATCAAATTTTATGGTAGTATATCTTCAAAGGAGGAGTTAATATGAAGATTGTTAAAGTAAACCCAGCTAAAAACAGTGTTAGCGATTTAGCTGATGCAACAAAAATGACACTTGCCAATGCATTGCTTGATGCTTGTGGCTGTACTGGTAATGGTCAATGCTAACAAATGAGTGAATTTATTTTCACTCATTTTTAGAAGAGGGTGGTTTTATGTATAAAGTTAGTAATTATAATATTATAAAAGATGATGAGAACGGGATAATAGTTTATAATTCATATACCAAAGCAAGTTTGTTTTTGGAAAAAGGTTCTTCTATTAGTGCTTTCAAGGATATTGATGCATTTAATAAATTGGACAAAGAGACACAAGATATTTTAATAAAAAATGGTTTTATAATTGATTCTTCTAGAGATGAATTTGCAGAAATAAAATATATGTATGAGAAGAAATATTACGATAAAACCTTTTTAAACATTGCTTTAGTTCCATCGTTAGCATGTAATTTTGCTTGTCCTTATTGTTTTGAAAAAGATTTGAAATGTGGCAAAGAAAATATAAAAAAATATTTTAGTGTTTTAAAAAAATTTGCTGAAAAAAACTTTAAAAATTATCAGTGTGTTCAAATTAGTTTATTTGGAGGAGAGCCTTTACTTTTTGCAAAAGAATGTTTAGAATTTTTAGACTGGGTAAAAGTCGATTCTAAGGAAAGGGATTATAGATATTTTACTTCTATTGTTACAAATGGATCTTTGCTTACTGAAAAAATTTTGAAACACTTATTGGAACATGATTTAAAGATGTTACAAATAACTTTGGATTCTGATAAAGAAACGCACGATTTAACAAGGCGATTTAAAAATGGCGATCCCTCTTTTGAGTTTTTAATAGATAAAATTTCAATGATTGTAGATTTCACAAAAGATATTTCGGATTTTAAATTTGTTTTAAGAATAAATTTATCAAATACAACAACTGATAAAGTAGAAGAATCATTAAAGTATATTAAGGAACAGTATAGGCCTTATGTTAATTTGCTGATAAGATCTGTATATAATACACATGCATATAAGGATAAAAACAAAAATAACAATTCACAGATAGACAAATATTTTGAGATGGGTAAAAATCTTGGTTTTTCTATTTTTCAGGAAAGTTTTCAATATCAAAGCTGTGAAGCTTGTGCAGATGATAAATTCTTTTATTTGATGCCTGATTTGACAATATGGAAGTGCATAAATGATTTGAATTACAATGATGCCTGTATTGGTAAGATAAATGGTGATGGCTCAATTTATATAGATCCCCAAAAAAATGTTAAGTGGGCCAAAAATGCTATGTCAACATTTAATGATAAAGAGTGTATTAATTGTAAATTATTGCCTGATTGTTATGGTGGCTGTATATTGAAAAAGTGTAAAACTTGTAAGAAACAATGTCGTCCTTTTGAAATGACTAGTATGCTTCACATTTTCCGTTAGAGGTGTTAAATGAAATTTAATTTATGTGAATTAGACTTAATTAAGAATTTACAACAAAAAGGTAAGTTTAAGTTTTATGACTCGGGATTTGCCCAAGCTGTTATGGATATTGGAAATATTCGAAAAGCACAAGAGGATTCATTATTAATATCAAAACATCCTGTTTTTGATATTGAATTTCTACTTGTGGCAGATGGAATGGGTGGATTAGAACGTGGAGAGTACGCTAGTCATTTAGCAGCATTAAGTGCTTTCAAATGGTTTAGAACATTAGAAAAGCATGAACTTTATAATACTGCTTTGTTAAAAAACAAGTTTGAATATTTCGCTAAAGTTACTGATGAAATTATTAGAAAAGAATGTGGCACAGGAGGAACAACATTAGTTGGAGCTTTTGTCTTACCAGATTCTATATTAATTGTTAATATTGGTGATTCTAGGGCATATATCTATAGTGATGAATTAATTCAAGTTACGAAGGATCATTCCATTACACAAAACCTTTTAGAAGAAGGTGTTATAGAAGCCAAAGATGACATGCGATTTCATAAAAAAAATAATTTAATATTATCTAGGCTCGGTTGTGAAAAAAAATTGTTAAAAATTGATTATTATGAGTTAGATGTAAAAAATATAGAAGAATTATTTTTGTTTTCTGATGGTATCACCGACTGTGTCTCCGATGACCGATTAACTGAAATTATATATCGTAATAGAGAAGATAGTCCGTGTATGGATATTGTGCAAGAAGCATTAAGCGTTGATTCAACATTTCTTGGGTTAGATAAAGAAAATTATTATGATGTTATAACTGCTGGTAAAGACAATGCGTCTATTGTATATAAAAAAATAAGGAGAGGATAAAATGGCTAGAATACAAGAAAAATGGAGAGAAAGTTTGATTGATGTTAATTCTATCGATTTTAATAATATTGAATTAAAAAAAATTATTAGTTACCCGCCAGCTGGAAATGATGTGTTTGAATGCGTTGGTAAATTTAATAATAAACCGTTAAATTTTATATTGAAGAGTGAACGAGGAAAATTTGCAGACTTTTCTAATGAAATAAAAATACTTCCAATGGTGGCTAAAAAATTTCCTGTTCCTAAAATTTTAGAATCAGGGAGAATAAATGAATTAACTTATATTGTATTATCAAAAATTGATGGTGAAAAATTATCTGATATTTTTAAAGAACATCCTAATATTGATAAAGAAAGATATTTGTTTACTTATGGCCAAACTTTGGCTGAAATTCATAAATTAAAAATCAATTGGACTTCAGCTAAAATCCGTGACATTAACACTTATCCAAACGCAACTGCAGAAGTATATAAAGATTTAGATGAATGGGAATCGAATTTAATTGAATTTTTAAAAAAGAAAAAACCGAAAGAAATGAATTTAAATACATTTATTCATGGTGATTTTCATTATGGCAATATTTTATGGGATGATTACAAGATTACAGGTATATTGGATTGGGAATATTCTGGTATGGGATTTAAAGAGCAAGATATTGCTTGGGCTTTGATTTTAAGGCCGGGCCAACAGTTTATGGATAATATTTACGATGTAAAAGCGTTTCTTAAAGGATATGAGAGTGTTAATAATTACGATCATAAAAAATTGTATTGGTGCCTAATAAATGGTATGTTACATTTTTATTTAATGAATAAGTCTGGTGACTCAGGGTATTTAAATGCTTTAAAAAAACAAATAAATGAATTACTAACAGCTGGTGATCTTAAAAAATATTTGAAAGATAATTAAAGTTATAGTATTATATTCCTTACTTTAGGAGTGATGATTATGGCAAATAAAGATGAAGTGTTTGTGGAAGAAAATGATTATTTAAAAAAAGTATTAGAAATTTTATGTGAGGAAATCCAATCTTCAGAATTTAAAATTGAGGATAGAAAAAAAGAAACATCAGAATTTAAAAAAATGATATGGAATATGCGAGGAGAATTATCGGATTATGAGTATAATATGCAGTTTAACCAAATAGATAATGATACAAATTCAATTAATGATAAAATCAAAAAATTGATCAATTATAAAAAATCGTTAAAATCGCCTTATTTTGGCAGAATAGATTTTAAATTTCATGATCGAATTATACCTGTGTATGTTGGCATCACCACTTTAAAAAAAGGTAGAGAAAACTATATATTTGATTGGCGTGCCCCAATTTCTAGCTTGTTTTATAATTATAGTATGGGACAAGCTGAATATAAAGCGCCTCGTGGAATAATTAGTGGAGAAATCACATTAAGAAGACAATATAAAATTGCAAACGGAAAACTTGAAAGGGTTATTGAAAGTGATATTAATATTGATGATGAAGTTTTGCAAGAAGTATTAGCCAATAGCTCTACAGATAAAATGAAAGATATAGTTACTACTATTCAACGTGAACAAAATGAGATCATAAGAAACAATTCTGATAATCATTTGATAGTTCAAGGTGTAGCCGGAAGTGGAAAAACATCTGTCGCTCTCCATCGTATTGCTTTTTTGCTATATCAGCGAGTAGATTTAAACTCTAATAATATTTTAATATTTTCTCCTAATGACGTTTTTTCTGAATATATATCAGAAGTATTACCTGCATTGGGTGAAGAAAATGTATTAAATACGACTTTTTCTGAATTATCAAGAGAATATATGAAAGGTGAAACTACAATTCAAAGCTTTACAGAGTTTCTTGAAAGTTATTATGATAGTGAAATAACAGAAGAGGAATTCGCTGTAAAAAAATTTAAACTATCAGATGATTATAAAAGTAATATAGACAAATTTTTAAATGGTTATTTAGCAACTCATCGCTTAGCGAATAGTATTTCAATGATTGTTAATAAATCAAAAGAAATTGAAATGGATAAAGATGAAGTTAATATGCTACTTTATGAAAAATATCAACATTTACCATTTAGAGAAAGAATAGATCTTATTGCTGAAAGAATATGTGACTTTGAACATATAAGTTATGCTAAATGTGGTGCTAGTATTAGAAATAAAATTATTGAAGAATTAGGAATTACTTTAGATTCAAAGAAATTGTATAAAGAGTTTTTATCTAGTGTTACTTATTTAAATAATTTTGATTTTGATGCATCAATGGCTCTAAATAGTTTTAAAGGCGTCTCTTATGAAGATTTAGTTGGTAGATTATACTTAAACTTTGAATTAAATGGTTATCCATATAATACTAAAGTAAAACATATTGTAATTGATGAAGCTCAAGATTATTCAAAACTACAGTTTTATATTATAAAACGTATGTTTCCTAAGGCTACGTTTACAATATTAGGTGATGTAAATCAAACAATTAATCCTTACTATAAATATGAAAGTCTATCTTCATTACAGGATGTATATGGTGAAGAATGTCAATATTATGAACTATCTAAATCTTATCGATCATGTCCTGAAGTAATTGGCTATGCAAATGATATTTTGGGATTGAAAGAAAAACCATCTGTTAGATATGCATCTAATTTACCTGTTAAGACAGTTGACGAAAATAATAACTTGATATTACAACTATATAATGATATTGAGGAAATGAAGAAAAATGGATTAAAGAGAATTGCAATTGTTACAAAAAATAATGTGGAAGCTGAAGAACTTTTAATAAAGTTGAAAGAGTTAATGGAAAATGTTTCGTTAGCATCTGATAACATGTCTAATGATAATATAATGATAGTTCCATCATATATAGCTAAAGGGTTAGAGTTTGATGGTGTTATTGTATATACTAAAAAAGATGATTATTATACTGAAGAAGAAAAAAATTTATATTATGTGGTATGTACAAGGGCTCAGCATCAATTAATAGTTTATAATCAGCCTAGTTTGAAATTGGAAAGACCGAAAATATTAAAAAAAGAATTTTGTTAATCGAAAAGTTCAAAATATAAAATAAAAAAGACAATTTTGTTATTCAATTTGTCTTTTTTATTTAAATAATTATTGTTTAACTTTTTCGTATTTCTTTAAGGCCTCGGCAAGTTCTTTTTTTAGTTTATATATATCGTTTATAGTATTTAAGTCATATCTTATTTCTTTTTTATTATCGTCAGAAATAGTAATGTATTTTACTGTTTCTTTAAAATATAAACGGCATATCCATTGTGTTGTTTTATTTTCATATAATATTCCAAAGTATCCTATCGTATCTTTATATGTAATATCATCTGGTTTTACAAACTCTGATAAAATTGCCTTAATAATATAAAATGCTTGAATTTCTTCGTTAGTAGTTACAATATTATTTTCTTTCCTATTTTCTTCTTGGATTTCTTCATCCGTTTCATTGTTACTATTAATGGCATTTTGTAATTTACTATTAACTGTTTCATTAATATATAAGTTAAAAGCCTTTTTGATTAATGGTCTAAAACGTTCAATAATTTTATTATTTTTTATTCCGTCATAAACGTTTTCATTTAATATCAATTTAACAAAATCATCTGATGGATTTGTTAATTCTTCTTTAAATACTTTTTTAATTAATCCCATATACTTTAGATCGGAAGCGGTGGATAATATTGATTCAGTATTAAAGTTTTCCTTTTTAAATTTTTGTAATTGTTGTAAATCGTTGCTTTTTAATTCTTCTATATTAATTTCTAAAAATGGTGTAGTATCCATTACATTTGGCTTTTCTAAATCGGTATAAAATTTATAGATAAGTCCATTTGTTAATATCGCAAATTTTGCTTTTGTAGTGCCAAAGTATCTAAATAATTGGCTATCATGTTTATCTAATTGCTCAGTAACAGCTTTAGCTTCAATTAAGATAGAAATTTCTCCATTTAAGAAAATCGCATAGTCTACTTTTTCCCCTTTTTTTATTCCAACGTCAGCAATATATTCTGGTGTGAATTCTGTTGGATTAAATACATCATATCCCAAAACCTGAAAAAAAGGCATAATTAGAGAAGTCTTAGTAGCTTCTTCGGTTTTTAATTTCTTTTTTAATTCACTAGCTCGTTCCCCTAATTCTTTTATTTTTACTTCAAATTCCATATTATTCTCCTTTTCTGTACTTAAAAAAATTTAATTAATTTATTATATATTTATAATAAATATATATCATAACGTATATCACAAAAATATATAATATGGGTATATATTTGTTCGAAATGGCCAATTTATTGTTTTAAAACCCTATATTTATAATTTATAAGTATTATAGCTGTTTTAAATATATCGTTGTAGCACTCTTATTAATATAAAAAATTGAATAACAAGTACAACAAAAATGATAAAACATACAAGATATTTATTCTTTAATTTAGTCAATTAATTTACTGATTATAATTATACATGATATAATGGTATAAAGAAGTCGGGTGATGTTATGAGTGAAAAAGATTTAGATTCAAGTAAAAATGAATATCAAGAATTATATACGCCTCAAAATTATAATAAACAATTACAGTGGGATATGGCGATTGGCCTGCAACAAGTAGATGATTTAAAACCATCTAAATATCTAGAGAAAATATCAAAGGAAAATATACAAGGTGAATTAACAATTGAAGAAGTTAAGAAAAGTTTAAAAGATTATTATGTTGAACAAGAAAAACAAAATAATATCAATCATAATGAATTAGAATGTGACTTTGTATCTATGCGAATTGTTGAATTGTTAGAAAAAAATAATTTTGAATTATCAGTAGATTA
>CALVRP010000006.1 GCA_944358665.1 uncultured Bacilli bacterium | reverse complement strand
AGGCATTAGAAATGTGTCTCAGGATGCAAGATGAAGAGTATGCTAAAAAATTAGGAAGATGTCAGTCTAAAACGTTTTTATTGATTAGAGAAAATGATGATAGAATCATCGGTGCCATCAATGTTCGATGGAATTTACCAGAAAGTATGAAACAATTCGGTGGTAATATTGGGTATGGTATTCGTCCGACCGAAAGAAGAAAAGGATATAATAAGATCAATTTATATTTAGGTTTAATTGAAGCACAAAAATTGGGATTAAACTTAGTGATGTTAGATTGCGATGTAAATAATCTAGGATCTGTTAAAACCATGCAAGCTTTAGGTGGCAAGTTAGAAAGAACAGAGGTGGATCCATCTGATGGAATCCTGACTAGTGTATATTGGTTTGATGTGAATGAAACAATTGGTAAGTATCAAAATGTATTCAAAGATAATATATGTATAAAATAAAAAAATGACTAAGAAAGAAATGGGAATAGATAAGTGTAGATTTTATGATTTGAGGGGAAGCTATGCCACTAAAATATTGAATAATGGGATTGCTATTCGTGAAGTTGCTGATATACTAGGGCATAAAAATGTGAAAATAACCGAAAACTATTACATATCTAGCACAGAGGCAACTATGCAATATGCGACAGAAGTTTATGACAAGATGTTAAAAAAGAATATAGATATAATTGATAAAATTATAGAATACAAAACGTAAAAAAAATTCCAAATCACATAGTTCGGTATGTAACCTTCTTGCAATTATTAATACAATAATGTATAATGGGGCTGTAAATTGAGTTATCGAATAAATTGTGAGCGAATGCACACAATGTTTCCATTTTGTTTGCAAATTACAAAATAAACATAGTAATGATAGTACTATAAATGTCATAAGTATTTTTATTACCTGTGCCACAAAGCCTTGAAATATCAGTAATTCTGTAAATAACATAAATACTATAAATACTTGGATTTCTTGAACATGTGGATTGGGTAAAAAGTATAAACAATGCTGTGGAAAAAATGCATAAAACAAAAGTGTTAGCATATATATGTTAACACTTTTTATATTTCTCTTTCTTTGTTTTCTAAATTTTTATCAACCAGTAATTCGTGAATTTCTTCTTCCTCATTATTTAAGTATACTTCTTCAATACGATCAACTCGGCAATGTTCTGATAATAGTATAGCATTTACTTTTTTAGCAGCATCCTCGATATCATCGTTTGTTACAACGTAATTATATTTAGTTACTTCATTGATCTCTTTGTAGGCTCTTCGAAAGCGGTTTACAATTTTCTCCTTGTCTTCGGTTTTCCTGTTTATAAGTCTTCTTTTGAGTTCTTTCATATTCGGTGGTAAGATAAAAATAAATATGGCATCAGGGACTAATTCTTTTATTTTTAGAGCTCCCTCAATTTCTATTATTAAAATTACATCAATGCCGGCGTTTAACTTCTCGTTGATTTTATCTTTTGGTGTTCCATAGTAATTATTATTGTATTTAGCATATTCTAAAAATACATTATTTTTGATTTTTTCCTTGAATTCCTCTTCATTTATAAAAAAATAATCTTTTCCTTCTTTTTCGCCTTTACGTATAGCGCGGGTCGTCATAGAAATGGATATCCAAGTATTTTTATTTTGTTTTATTACTTCTTTAATTATTGTATCTTTGCCAGTCCCAGATGGTCCACTAATTACAATTAAATTTCCATTTTCGTTAGTTTTAATGATTTTATTCATGAAACCTCCTTTATATTTGTTTGTATTGTAGCACATTTTCTTGTTAAAAAAAAGAGCAGCTTCTATAATAAAAATATAGTAATGAAATTTGTGATATAATTATACTAGTAAATGTAAAAAAGTGGGAGTTGATTTTATGGAAAGAGAAAGATTTCTATCATCTATTTATTTAATAATTAAAAATGGAGAAGGAAAAGTTTTACTTCAAAGAAGACAGGGGACTAATTTATGGCCAGGGTTTCTAGCCTTACCAGCAGGTCATATTGATAAAGGAGAAAATACATATGAAGCTGCAATAAGAGAAGCTAAAGAAGAACTGGGAATTGATATTTCTCAAAATGATATTATAGATACATTTGTAGTAAATAGAAGAAATAAATCTTTACCACCATATTATGATGTTTATTTTGAGGTGAAAGATTACCAAGGTATAATTCAAATAATGGAACCAGAAAAGTGTTCAGAATTAATTTGGGGCGACATTAATCAATTGCCAGATGATATGATTGATTTTGAAAAGGAAGCTTTGATTAATAATCAAAAAGGGATTAAGTTTAGTATTAGTTATGCGGATAATAAAAAAAAATTAGTAAAAAATAAATAGGTTTTAAAGCAGTAAAGCTATATAAAACATTGCAATATTAACCTATTTGTGGTAAATTAAAGGTAGAAAAAGTTTGTAACTTTTATAAGTGTGATGGAAAGTAGGTTTTAAAATGATACGGAAAAATGAAGTGTATAAGAGTGTTCTAGATTTTAAAAGAAGACATAGTACAACAATCGCTTGGCGATTAAAAGCGCATTCACGAATTGTTGAGGAACATTTAAATAATGATGAAACTGTTTTATATTCTTTTGCCGCGCAAAAAGGCCTTAGTCCTTTTGATATTGCCTCCACCTATGTTGTTGTGGTAACAGAAAAGAGGATTATACTGGCACAAAAACGTTTATTTTTTGGTTATTTCTATTACAGTATTACACCAGATTTATTTAATGATTTAACAATCAAAATGGGACTTATTTGGGGAAAAGTAATCATTGATACAGTTAAAGAAACAGTTACCTTATCTTATGTATCAAAAGATGCACTTCAGGAAATAGAAACAGTTATTTCTA
>CALVRP010000005.1 GCA_944358665.1 uncultured Bacilli bacterium | reverse complement strand
TAGCATCACCTACTATACTTCCGCTTGTTATATCGGTTATTAATACACTAAAGTTACTACTGATACTACTTGTACCATTTATTTTTAATTGACTTGCAAATGCTGCGTATCCAATTCCCATTAATACTACTATCGCACATAAACTAGCAATTATTATATTATTTTTCTTTCTTCTACTTAAATTTCTCATTTACTTCTCTCCTAACTATTTTACACCATTATTTTAGCACCAATTGCAACAAAAGCAATAAATTATACTTTTAAAAGTAAAATTTGTATAGAGGTGTTAAAAATGCTTGATTTAAAAAGAATTCAGGATACAAGAATAGATAATGATTTATCGCAAAAACAAATGGCAGAAATTTTAGGAATAAGTAAATATGTTTATAATAATTTTGAAAGCGGCAGAACCAAGTTTTCTCTAGAAAAAATAATTGAGTTTGCCAATTATTTTAGTTTGAGTTTAGATTATTTATTAAACTTAAGTAACCATAAATCTTATCACAATTATTCTAATGATAATATAAAAGATATAAATAAAAAACTTTTAAAAATTCGTAAACAAGAAAATCTGTCACAGGAAAAGTTTGGTAACTTGTTAGGTATACCTCAAAGAACTTATGCTAGCTATGAAAAAAACGAAAGGCCTATTCCTTTAGAATTCTTAATAAAAGTAGCTAAGGCCACAAACTATTCTTTAGACTACTTAACCGGAAGGACTAACAATCAATATATAAAAAAATAAAGAAATTAGCTGGTCTCTAATTTCTTTTATTTTATAAATAAAGTACTCATTGCCACCGTTGTAATACCTTTTCCATAATTCGGTGATACTGACGAAATTCCTAAATCAATCGCAAAACAAATAATTAAAATAATACGAATAGCCATCTTTACTGAATGTGGAATTTTATTATATAAATTATCGAGTAGTGGCGCTAAAACATAAATAATTCCCGCACCACCGAGGCCAAATAAAATTAAACCTTCCAAACATACTCTACCATCTACATTTAGGAAAAAGCCGCTATAGTCCCACCATTTTAAACCATAAAGCCCTTCCAAAATAACACTAGCCGCATATTCAATTACCCCGCAAATAAGCATAGCTAGCAGAAAAACAATTAAAGGCTTTTCACGGAACTTAGAAAGCAATAATAAAAGCAAAATTCCACCCGTTCCATATATTGGCAGCCACGGGCCAAACATTGTTCCTTTATTGATAAAGTCTCCTGTCGTAAATAATCCATAAGCAACTTCCCAACACCAACCTATCATCGCAAAAGTAAAAAATAATAAAACTAAATTAAAAATTGAATAATCTCTTTTATAGTCTATTTTAAGCCATTTACGAATATTTCTGTTAGTAAGATGTTCTGGATAAACGTCCCCTTCCTCATTTAAGTGTTTATCTGTAAACAAAGAAACTAAACCGGTATTATTTTTAATTTCATTTTCTCTAAACTGCATATAGATATGGGCATAAGTCATTTGATAATAAGGCTCTGTTATTAATAAATTAGTAATATTAAATGTTAAAATACCTAAGATTTTCCAGCCTATAAAAGAAAGGTCCATTTTAAAACAATTCCACTTTTGACCGTACATTATTTGTCTTGACAATCTAAACGCATCTTTCTTTGAAATGTTAGGATTTTCTGCCAAAATATAAGGAACCATCAAATAAGAATAATGTTTAATAAATGCCCCAACAATCGTTAATGACCATAGTAATAAATAAAGTTGTTTAAAAAACATTATTTTGGTTACATTTAAAATCTTTTTTGTTCTAAAGACATATAAAACTCTATCAAAAGGTGTATTCTTATGTTTAACTCGTTCGATAAAAAATCTGTTTCGACCAACTTCAATCGAATTACTAATAAAAAGCCAGAAAAGAAAACCAATAACAACACCAACAAAAATAATAACACCACTGGCAATTCGATCATGGAAAAGCATTTGATTAAAACCGTTTAAAGTACCTAATAAAAATGAATTAGCTGATGCAATGCTATTAGCAAAAACAGCTAAAACACCTTTAGAAGCGTTAGAACTTTCTACATAAGCATTAAAACTACTTAAAATATCATCAATAATTTGAAAATTTGTAATTTGATTATTAATAGCTCTAGCTGAGTCATCACCTATATTAAAGGACACAAACTGATAACCCTCATTTATTAATAACAAAGCTAAGAACGCTACTATAACTGCCCGCCAGTAATTTTGTTTTAAAGAACCACGTGCTTTCTTTTTAAAACTCTTACGCCTAAACATACTACTACCTACTTCCCCATTTTTATCTAAAACACGGTGTTTTAGAAAACACTTAATACGATTATATCATATTTTATAACTTTTTTCGAATTGTGTTTTTAGATAAATTATTTAAACTTGACAAGCTATATTTTTTTCTTTATAATCTATATTAATAAACAAAGAAGAGGAATAGTAGTAAAATCCCTTATCTATAGTGAGTCAGTGGTTAGTGGAAACTGAAGATAATATTTTATGAACGCGCCTTAGAGTTTAATCGTATATCTGCGTTAAAGAATGAGAGCATAGAATTTCTATGAAGTAAGGTGGTACCGCGAGCATTCGTCCTTATTTTATAGGATTTTTTTATTTAAAGGAGGAATTATTATGATTAATATTAAAAAGTATATTAGTGACAATGTAAAGGATATTTTAAAAACTGAAAAAAACATTATCGTTGAAATCCCCCCAAGAGACAATATGGGAGACTATAGCGTACCTTGTTTTAGCTTGAAAGATGAAAATCATCCAAATCCTGTAGAAATTGCGGAAATCATTAAAGATAATTTTAATGATACTAAAAAATATTTTAAAAAAATTTTCGTTATGGGGCCTTATATTAACTTTGAACTAAATATGGACATCTTTGGAAATATGGTAACTAAAGAAATTTTAGAAAACAAAAATTATGGCTCATTAAATCAAGGTAATAATGAAGATATGCTTATCGAACACACTTCAATTAACCCTAATGCTTCACCGCATTTAGGAAGAAGTAGATGTGCTTTAATCGGTGATTTCCTAAGTAGATTATATAAATTTACCGGCTACAATGTTGAGAGACATTACTTTGTTAATGACATCGGTAAACAAATTGCCATGTTAGTTGTTGGCTGCGAAAAATACGGAAGCAACAACTTATCTTTCAATGATATGCTTGATTTATATGTAAAAATTAATAATGAGGCGAAAAATGATGAAAATATTTTAAATAAAGCTTTTGAATATTTAAATAAGTTAGAAAATGGCGATGAAGAAATAAGAGAAAAGTTTAAAGAAATTACTGATTTATGTGTTGAAGGCCAAATGAAAATCTTTAAACAAATAGATATTGAATTTGATGTTTTTACTCATGAATCCGATTTTGTATATGGTCATATAACTGATGAAATTTTAGACAAAATTAAAGAAAAAGGTAAACTTAAAGAAGATGAAAATGAAAGACTTTATGCCGACTTAAGCGATTATGACATACCGACTAAAAATCCGGTTTTAGTTCTTACTAGAGGCGATAAAAGTTCTCTTTATCCTTTAAGAGACCTTGCTTATAGTATATTTAAAATAAAAAGAAATGATAAAAATAACTTAATTGTTTTAGGGGAAGATCAAATCGTTTATATGCAGCAAATTGCTGCCACTTTAGATATCATTGGTTACCCAGCGCCTAAACTTACTTCATATTCATTTGTTTTATTAGATGGAGCTAAAATGGCTACTCGTGATGGCACTTTAGTATTATTAGAAGACTTTATTAAAGTTACTAATGAAAAATTAAAAGAAGCGTTTAAAGAAAGAAATTTAAGCGTAACAGATGATAATTTAAATGTTTTAATGAACGCTTGTATCAAGTTTACGATGTTAAATGTTTCTAAAAGTAAAGTTGTTAATTTTAACTTAGATAAAGCTACAAGCTTTACCGGTGAATCAGGTGTTTATATTCTTTATAGCATTGTTAGAATAAATTCTATTTTAAATAAACTTGACAAAGAATATACTACCGATAATTATAAGTTCACTAATGACATTGAGTTTAAAATTTTAAAAGATTTATATGCTTTCCCGGAAATTATTAATAATTTATTAGCCACTCATGAACCGGCAACTTTAACTAAATATATATTTACATTAACACAAAAATTTTCTAAATTATATGAGGAAGTTAATATAAGTAATGAAACAGACGAAGTATTAAAAGCTTCAAGAATTGCTTTAATTAAAAACATTAGAACTGTTTTAACTAATGGACTAGAAATACTTGGTATTAAAACAATTGATAAAATGTAAAAAAAATTCCTAATTACAGGAATTCTTTTTTTATACATAAATACATTATCACTTTAAAAAAATTATCTATATCTTTTAAACCATTTTCTCTTCTGTTTCGGACTTACCTTTATGGCTGATAAGTAAGCATCATTTTGGGTCTCAGAACAAAAGT
>CALVRP010000004.1 GCA_944358665.1 uncultured Bacilli bacterium | reverse complement strand
ATTAGAATTGAATTTTGGGGTGATGAAATAGATTCCATTAGGACTTTTAATGTTGATAATCAGTTAACTATTAAAAAAATTGATAAGATTTCGATTTTTCCAAATGCAGAAACTATTGGTGATAATTTAAATCATCACCGTAATTTAATAAAGTATAAAGATACAACTAATATTTGTGGCTATTTAGATAATTATATTACTATTTATGATAGTTTAAATAATTTAAAAAATAATTATGAATTATTAAAAGATGAAATGGCTAATTACAGCGTTAGTATTGAAATTGATAAAAATACTAAATATATGTATGATTTAGATGAAGTTACAGATGATAAAGCGATTATTTTTGAAGATGTTTTAGATGTTTTAAACGATAGTAAATCTATAACTTATAAGAAAACAAGTATTTTACCTTTTAAAAATAGTGCTGTTGAAATTAATGATGAATTAAATAGGTATTTAAAAGCTAAAAAAACAGTTATTATTTGTTTGGATAGCCGCTATAAAATAAATAGATTAATAGATTTTTTAGAAAATGATAAAATTATTTATACCAATGAAAATGAAATATTTCCCGGGAAAATAAATATTGTTAATAAAAAAATGAATGGTGGCTTTGTTTTTAATAATTATGCTGTTATAACGGAAAGTGAATTATATGGTAAAAAAGAAGAAAATAATTATAAAACTAAATTTAAATATGGGACTAGAATAAAAGATATTACTAAATTAGAAATAGGCGATTATGTTGTTCATAATACTCATGGTATTGGGCGCTATTTAGGGCTTAAAACTATTGTTAAAAATGGTTTAAAAAAGGATTATTTAACCATCGAATATCAAAAAGGTGATAAACTTTATATTCCTGTGGAAAAGATAGAATTAATTTCTAAGTATTCTTCTAAAGAAGGAACCGTCCCTAAACTAAATAAATGAGGTAGCTCTGATTGGCAAAAAACGAAAGCAAGAGCTCGTAAAAGAGCGGAAAATATTGCCGAAGATTTATTAAAATTATATGCGATAAGGGAAAGTAAAAATGGTTATGCTTTTAACAAAGATGATGAAAATCAAATAGAATTCGAAAAAGAGTTTAATCATGAAGCAACCCCTGATCAGCTTAGAGTAACCGAAGAAATAAAAAAAGATATGGAAAGTAATAAACCGATGGATCGTTTACTTTGCGGGGATGTTGGTTATGGTAAAACGGAAGTTGCTTTTAGAGCAATATTTAAAGCGATTATTTCTGGTAAACAAGCGGCGATTTTATGCCCAACAACAATATTATCAAACCAACATTATAATAATGCTTTAGAAAGATTTAAATCATTTCCGGTAAATATTGCTTTGTTAAATAGATTTGTGACTAAAAAAGAACTTAATAAACTTTTAGAAGATTTAAAAGAAGGAAAAATAGATCTTTTAATTGGAACTCACCGTATTTTAAGTGATGATGTTAAATTTAAAGACTTAGGTTTATTAGTTGTTGATGAGGAACAACGATTTGGCGTTAAACATAAAGAAAAAATTAAAGAATACAAAAATAATATTGATGTTTTAACTTTATCGGCCACCCCAATTCCAAGAACACTCCAAATGAGTATGGCAGGGATAAGAAGTTTATCACTGTTGGAAACCCCACCTGCACAACGTTATCCAATTCAAACTTACGTCTTAGCGGAAAATAATCAGATAATAAAAGATGCAATTTATAAGGAATTATCAAGAAATGGCCAAACATTTATTTTATATAATAATATTGAAAATATGGAAAGTAAGTTAAATGAACTTAGTAATTTAGTTCCAGATGCGAAAATTGTAATGGCGCATGGTCGAATGACGAAAAATGAACTTGAAGATATTATGCTTAAGTTTGTTAATAAAGAGTATGATGTTCTTTTATGTACAACAATTATTGAAACTGGTATTGATATTGAAAATGCCAATACTTTAATTATTATTGATGCTGACAGATTTGGATTATCACAGTTATATCAGATAAGAGGTAGAATTGGCCGAAGTAATAAAATTGCTTACTGCTATTTAATGTATAATAATAAAAAAATATTATCGGAAATAGCGGTCAAAAGATTAAATGTTATTAAAGATTTTACGGAACTTGGAAGTGGTTTTGCGATAGCGATGCGTGATTTATCAATTAGAGGTGCTGGTGATTTATTAGGTAGTGAGCAAGCCGGATTTATCGATAGTATTGGTATTGAATTATTTATGGAAATGCTTAATGAAGAAATATTGAAATTGCAAGGAAAAGAAATACCTAAAGAGGAAGAAAAGCCAATGCCTTTAATTGAAGTTGAAACATATATTGATGATAAATATACTGATGATAATGATTTAAAAATTGAAATTCATAAGAAAATTAATACTATTGATTCATATGAAAGTTTAGATAAAGTTAAAAATGAGTTAGAAGACAGATTTGGAAAATTGTCTGAAGAATTAATTATTTATATGCATGAAGAGTTATTTGAAAAAATGGCTAAAAAATTGAATATTGAAAATATTAAGCAAACAAAAAATTCTATTGAAATTACTTTAAATAAAGAAATGACTAAACAAGTAGATGGTGATGTATTATTCTATGAAGCGTCTAAATTAAGTAGAATGTTTAGGTTTGGTATTAAAATGGAAAAATTAGTAATAACATTAGATATTGTTAAATTAGATAAGCATTTTATATATTATTTGTTAGATTTACTTAAAATAATTGAAAATTCATTAAAAACTTCTAACAATTGACACTATATATGATAAAATATATATCACAAAAGGAGGAAAACTATGGCCTTAAGAGAATTAGATTTAACAAAGTATTATGAAATAAATGATAAAATAACGGCTGACCAATTTTCGTATTTATTAAAAGATATGGAAGAAGAAGCAAAAGATATGCCGTATCATAGTTGCTGTGTCAGTGATGTATTAAGTAGAATATATAGCTTACCAGATTATCAAATAGCTAGTTTTACTAAAGATTATGGAGAAATAATTGAAGATGAAAATAACAATTTAGAAGATATTAGAATATTTGGAGTAACTATGGATTTGGAACACTTATTGATAGTATGCGGTGGAAATGTTACTTATGGTTATACACCATTAGATATAATTGCTAACTTTGCTGTTCAAAATAATATTGCTACTGAAATTGAGATTATGGAAGAAGCAATGGATTTATATGATGAACAC
>CALVRP010000003.1 GCA_944358665.1 uncultured Bacilli bacterium | reverse complement strand
ATAGCGGCTCCCATAGCAACTACTTCATCAGGGTTTACACCTTTAGAAGGTTCCATTCCAAGTTCTTTTTTAATAAGTTCAGTTACTTTTGGCATTCTCGTAGAACCACCAACTAATAATACTTTATCAATATCATTTTTAGAAAGTCCAGCATCTTTTAAAGCATTTCTAACCGGTTCTAATGTAGAATCCATTAAATCACTAGTTAATTCTTCAAATTTAGCTCTCGTTAAAGATAATTCTAAATGAAGTGGACCATTTTCGCCCTGTGATAAGAATGGTAATGAGATGTTAGTAGTACTTACCCCACTTCAATCTTTTTTAGCTTTTTCAGCAGCATCTTTTAATCTTTGCATTGCCATTTTATCTTTAGTTAAGTCAATACCATTTTCTTTCTTAAATTCATCAGCTAAATAATCAATAATTCTTTGGTCGAAATCATCACCACCAAGTTTGTTGTTACCGCTTGTTGATTTAACTTCAAACACGCCGTCGCCGATTTCAAGGATTGAAACATCGAATGTTCCACCACCTAAATCATAAACTAAAATTTGTTCAGTTTTATCTTGTTTATCAAGACCATACGCTAAAGCTGCAGCAGTTGGTTCATTAATAATCCTTTCAACTTCTAAACCGGCAATTTTACCAGCATTTTTAGTTGCTTGTCTTTGGGCATCGTTGAAATATGCCGGTACGGTAATAACGGCTTTAGTTACTTTTTCGCCTAAGTAAGCTTCAGCTGTTTTCTTTAAATCACCTAAAATCATGGCACTAATTTCTTCTGGAGTATATTCTTTACCATTTGCTTTTACTTTTTCTTTAGTTCCCATTAATCTTTTAATTGATGAAATTGTATCTGGGTTAGTAATCATTTGGTTTTTAGCCGCAGTACCAACGATAATTTCACCATTTTTAAAAGCAACAACTGAAGGAGTTGTTCTGTTACCCTCAGGGTTAGCAATTACCTTAGCTTCGCCTCCTTCATAAACACATACACAACTATTTGTTGTTCCTAAGTCAATTCCTATTGTTTTACTCATATATAATCATTCCTTTCCTTTATTCACTAACTTTGACCATCGCAGGTCTAATAACTTTATCTTTAAGCAAATATCCTTTTTGCATAACTTCAATTACCATACCAGGTTTCTCACCTTTTTCCGTAAGAACCGCTTGATGATAAACTGGATCGAATTCTTTATTATCGCCATCAATAGCTTTAACACCATATTTTTCCAGTGACTCTACTAGATGGCAATAAATCATTTTAAAGCCTTCTAAGAATTTTGAAAGTTCATCATCTAAATTATCATCATCTAATTTAATCGCTCTTTCAAAATTATCGACAATTGGTAAAATATCTTTGACAATTTCTTCATTAGCATACTTTAGCATTCTTTCAACTTCTTCGTCCTTACGCTTACGGTAATTAATATTGTCAGCCTGCATTCTTAAAAGAGCATTTTGCAGTTCTTCTATTTTCTTTAAATTTTCATCACATTGGCATTTCTTTTTTTCTTTTTTAGGCTTTGTGGAAGCTTTTTCTTCTTTAACTTCCTCTTTTACTTCTTCTTGCACGTCTTTTTTCTCTTCCATATTTTCACCTAATTTCCTATATTGTTTTTAATATAATTTAGTAAAGCTTCAGCTTTTCCATATTCCATTCTTTTAGGACCGATTAAAGCAATTGTTCCTTCTTCACCATCTTTATAATAATATGTCTTTATAACTGAAATATCATCATCGACGCCATTTTCACTGCCAATATAAATTTTAATATTTTCATCATCTGTTTTAATAGACCTTATCAAATTTTGGTCATCAAATTTGGTAAGTAATTTCCTGATCTTATCAACGTCATTAAATTCTGGCTCCATTAATAAATTATTAGCGCCGCTTACTTTAACATTAACCTTTGAACTAAAATCACTAAAAGCATTGTAAAAAGCATTATATAAAGCTTCGTACTGATTAGTATAAGAAGCAATGGCAGGTTTCACTTCATATTCAAGAACGGCCGGAACTTCAGTAAGGGAAGCTCCAACAATAAGTTTACTAATAAGGTCAACAGTTTTTTTAACTTCCGCCCGATCAATACTCTGATCTAAAAATACGGTTCTATTTTCCACATGACCTTTATCAGTAATAACAATTGCGAGCATCTTATCTTCAGAAATTGGAACTACTTCAACTTTTACTATTTTATTATCAGAAGATGAACTACCTAAAACTACCGCAGTATAATTAGTAAGCTCAGCAACAATTTCCATACTTTTACTGATAGCATCAGAAAGTACTAAACTATTATTTTTAAAAATAGTTTGCAATTTCAAAACATCACTACCAGTAAGTTCTTCAGGTTTCATTAAATAATCAACATAATAACGATATCCTTTATCACTAGGAATTCTTCCTGAAGAAATATGTGTTTTTTCTAAAAGTCCTTCTTTTTCTAAAGTCGCCATTTCATTACGGATAGTTGCACTAGAACAACCCATAATTTCCTCTAACGCTTTAGAACTAACTGGCGTCACAGTTTTAATATAATCTTCAATGATTAATTTTAATAATGCTTCTTGTCTTGCGGTTATCATATCTTCACCTTCTTTTAGCACTCTTATCAGAGGAATGCTACTTCATTATAACATTATATGTTAGCACTGTCAATAGTAGAATGCTAAAAAGACAAAATTTTTACAAAAAAAGTAATACCATTAATTTTAATATATTTCTAGATGAAATTGCGTAAACAAAAAAAGACATTATCTGTCTTTTGGAATACTGTTATAAATTCTTTTTAATAAAGCGGCTGATTGGCTTAGTTTATTTTCCATTACTTTTAATTTATCTTTTAATTGCATATTTTCAGCCTCTAAATGATTTTTAGCATCTTTTTCACCATTAAGAGCATTTACAGCTTCTAAGTTGTTTTTCTTAAGTTCTTCATTTTCATGTTGTAAAAAATCAATTCTTTCGTTAGCTGCTTCTAAATTTTGTTTATAATTATTTATACGACTTTGTAAATCATTATAATTTTTAACAAAACCATCAACAGCATTACTAATATTATCAAAATCTCCAAAATCTTCATCAGTTGATTCTTCTTTTGCAACTTCTACTACTGGTTCGTCAGTTATTTCTTCCGGAGTTAGTAAAGGTTTATTGTTTTTAGGTTCTTCATTTTCTTTAATATCATCAACTGGAATACTTAAACTTTCCATAACATTTGATAAATCTTCAATTTCTTCTAATAAGTTTTCAGCCTCTTTAGAGGAAATATTAACCATTTCATCAACAAAGTCATCAGTATCTTCTTCAAAAGCATCAATGTAATCACCATAAATATTAAGTTCAGTAATTTTACTCATAACATCTTCAATACTAACCGCATATTTATTCATTAAATTACGAATATTTTTATCCTCCCGATAAGATTCAAAGAAATCCATATCATCAGGGAGTAAAATATTAGCTCTAAAGATTTGTTTTTCCTCACGACCTTGCTCGCCTTCATCAAATTCAATACCCATACTATCAATAATATTCTCTATAAATTCTTCTTTTTCGCTAATTGCATCTTCTACTGATTCTTTTTCAAATCTTTCAAACAATTCTTCATTATCATGACGAATCTTATTTGCTAGTTTCTTAATTGCTAAAAACCTTTCTTTTTCCAACATATTTCCACCTCTTTTTATTCCTTTTATTTTTTTATGCTCTTGAATCGTATTTTCCATCTTTAGTAGATACTACAACAGTATCGCCTTCACTAATAAATAATGGAACTTTTATTGTTAAACCATTTTCAAGTTCGACTTCTTTTGTCGCATTTGTTGCGGTATTTCCTTTAACTGCTGGTTCAGCAGTTGTAACCGCATAACTTATTTTTTCCGGTAATGTTATACCAAGCAATTCACCTTTATAGAATGTAACATCAACTTCTAAACCTTCTTTTAAATATTTAGCCTCATCACCAATTTGGTCTTTAGAAAGCTCTATTTGTTCATAAGTTTCCATATTCATGAAATTATAAACATCGCCACTACCATATAAATATTGCATTGGCATTTTTTCAATAATAGCTTTTTCTAATTTAATATTAGTATTGAAGGTTTTTTCAATCGTTGATCCTGTTCTTAAATTCTTAAGTTTTATTCTAACAAATGCTGGACCTTTACCTGGTTTTACATGAAGAAATTCTAAAATCAAGTAAATGTTACCATCAATAATAACAGTCATTCCATTTTTAATGTCATTTATATTAATCATTTAATTATCCCCCTTAAAATCTATTTTTTCTCTTTATGTAAAGTATGTTTTCTACATTTTGGACAATAAACTTTTAACTCTAGACGTTCCGGAGTATTTCTTTTATTTTTTTCTGTACGTTTAGTTTCATTATTACAAACTGTACAAACAAGGGTTGTATTTTCTCTTGCCTCACCTTTTTTTGCCATGATTTTCCCTCCTTTTTTACATATCTATACATATTATATCAAATTATTGATAAATTTCAAAGTATTTTTGTGAAATTGCTGTTGCTAAACGTTTATTTATATTAGATTGATATGATGAACGACCATCACTTCGTGATACATCTGGTGAAATAATGGTAAAAGTAACCTCTGGATTATCGCTAGGAGCATATGCCACAAATGTCGTAGTAATAGTTTCTTTATCAACTACTCCATTACCATCAGTATCAATAAAGCTTTGACTTGTACCAGTTTTTCCGGCTGGTTTATAGCTCATGTTAATATAACCAGCACCGGTACCATAACTCATTACAGCTTCAAATCCTTCTTTTACACGATCTAAATATTCAGCTTTAGTATTAACTTTATTTAAAACCGTAGTTGTGGTTTCATTTTCTATTTTGCCATCATTATAAATACCTTTATATAAATATGGCTGCACTCTTGAACCACCATTAGCAATAGTACTAATATATTGTGTTAATTGTATTGGTGTATAAGTATCATACTGGCCGATTGAAAAATCTAACAAATGACCAGATGAAGTACTATCACCTTTATAGCCTAAACTTTCAACCGGAAGATCAATACCAGTTTTTACTCCTAAACCAAATTCTGCAAAAGTATTACGGTAGGTAGTAAAGGCTTCTTTATCTACAGAAAGCGGTTGATTATATTTATAATTACCATTACCGACTTTTATTGCTGTATAAAATTGATAAGTATTAGAAGAATACGCCAAGGCACTTATATCGTTTAAATAACCTAAACTTTTCCATGAACATTTTTCTGGTGTAGCAGCTATTTTAACACAAGTATCATAACGTTTTTCACCTATTTTTAATGCGCCTGTATTATAACCAACAATTTGGCTAGCCCCTTTTACTGCAGAACCCATAACCACCGGTGAAGTAACTACACCTGGGGTATAATCATATACCTTATATTCACCGTTTTCTTCTTTTACTTGCTTTCCAGCCATAGCTAAAATTTCGCCAGTATTAGGATCGGCAATAATAACAAACGAACGATTATAATACTCGGTATTAGCTTCATTTTTAGTATTTAAAACTTCCTGAGTCAGTATTTCTTCAACAGCCTTTTGTAATTCAATATCTATTGTAAGAACAATATCATTACCACGATGACCTTCTTCTATTAAAGTATAAGAACCATCATCTTGAACTTGATAAGTATCTTTCTTGCCTTTTAAAATATCTTCATATTGATATTCAAGATAACTAATGCCTACTCTATCATCTAAACTATATCCCTTATCTAAATAATATTCTTTAAGTTCGGCCGGAAGACCAGAAGAACTAGAAGAGACATTACCTAAAATCGATCTAAAAACCGAGCCGTATGGATATACTCTTTCCCAATCTAATTTAGTATTAACCCCATTAAGTTCACTAATATTTTCCGATACTAAGGCATATTCCTCATCAGTAACATCTTCATCTTTTATTGTTTTTTCTTCATAAGAATAACCAGTATTCATAAGCGTATATATATAAGCCGCTTTTTTATCATGGTCATCATAAATGCTTAAATCTTCTGCTGTAACTCTTTCTAATTTTAATTCTTCAATATCATCATCAGTTAGTTTTCTTTTTTCAAGTTTGTTCCACTCTTCATCAGTTATTTTTGCTTTCGCTTTTTTAGGATGATTAACAATCCAAAATTGTTTTAAATCATCTTCACTTAATTTAGACGCGTCCAAACTTATCATATCCGCAAGCTTATAAGCCGTCTCTATTTCTTCTTTAGTTGTTACCCCAGATGGTTTTTGATAATAAATAACTTTTAATGGCTTATTATCAACAATTAATTTACCATTACGATCATAAATACGTCCCCTTGGAGCAGACTCACCATATACTATTTGTTTAGTTAAGCTTTCCATTTCTGATTCATAATGTTCATTTTGAACAACTTGGACAAAGAATAAACCAATAATTAGAATAAGAATAAATATCATAACAACTGCCGTTAAAATATTATATCTTTTTTCGATTTCAATCCTAATATCTTTATTTATTTTATATCCTGAGAAGAAAGTCATAGGTTTACTTTTTCTAACTACCGGAGCACCTTTTTTGGGTATTAAATTAATCTTATTACCAATAGCACTACCTTTTCTAGAGATTGAACTAAGCTTATTACGCATAATATTGCCATTTTTAGGCACTGATTTTATTTTATCACGCATAATGTTTAGTTTATTTGATATAAAACCATTCCTATTCTGAAGTGTATTATTTTTTTTACGTTTTAAGTTTATTTTTTTAAACATTAT
>CALVRP010000002.1 GCA_944358665.1 uncultured Bacilli bacterium | reverse complement strand
AGGTGAGGAAGAAGCTATTTTAAGAGTTAATGAAGAAGAAGCTGCAAGTATCAAACTTATTAAAGATGCTAAAGCTGATCAAGCATTCTTAACTTTAAGAAGTTTTGATGCCTTAACAAAGGTTGCTGATGGTAATGCGACTAAAATAATTGTACCATCTGATTTACAAAATTTGGCAACACTTGGCACAACGCTTAAAGAAATGTTTAAAGAAGATAAAAAATAAGTCGAAGTTTTATCTTTTTTTGTTTACAAGTTATTGACATGGATAATATAAAGGAAGTATAATTATATTAAAGAAAACAATAAATAATGGGTGATGGTTATGAATCAAGAATTTAAAGCAGCGGCCTCAAGCGTGAAATTACTTGAAGTAAAAGATTTTACAGCAGAGCATATTAGATGGTTACAAGAAGAATTAAAGAAACCCGATAATTTTATTTGGGATGAAGGAAGACGTGTCATGGTTAATACACAAGATGGTGTTGATGTTATTGAAATCCCTTCTAAAGAAAATAGAGCTAATTTTATTAATGCTTGGCTTAAAGTATATAACACTTGTTTGGCGACCTTAGATATAGATGTTAAAATAATTTGTTTAAAAAGAAAACATGTACGTAAACAATATGATCAAATAGTTGTAGGGACTTCAGCACCGGTTAAGTTGCCAGAAGATACTAAGTCAGTTAAATATATTATGGCGTTAGAACAAATCATTGAAAACTATAAGGACTTATTAAAAGGTATGGTAAAACCGTCTAATCCAATAAAGGTTGAAAAGCATGAGGTAACTTTAACGCCGGTTGAACCAGTGGAAATAAAAGAAGAGCCAGAAATAAAAGAAACGATAAAAGAAGATGAAAAGGTAAAAATAACTGAAGATGAAGAAGTAAAAGAAGTTATTAAAGGACAAAAGATTCCTGATGGAGAAAAATTTTCTAAAATTGATTGTAGTAATTTAAGAGAAGAAAACATACCATTTGTACTTGTTACTTGTACTCATTTAGATAAAGACGAAAATACTTTCCTTAGTAATGCTGAACTTTGTATGGAGGAAGGCTTACCTATAGGCGCATATTTTAATGGGAAGGCCAAAAATGCGGATGGAGCTGTTAAAGATAGTAAAAAAATATTAAAACTATTAAATGATCTTAATGTTACTGGGCCTGTTATTTATGAAATGAACATTGATTATTTAAAAACACATGATAGTTCAGAAGAAATCGAGGAAATGATTCAAGCTTATAATGGCGTTGCTGGCATACTTACGGAAAGTGGATATCATGTTTTGATTGCAACTGATTTGGATACTGGTGTTTTATTAGAAAGACAAATAAAAAGAGACAATATTCCTAGTGTTTATCCGATGATTTATAGAGTTGTTCCAAGAGAAATGGATCAAATTGCTGATAATGTTTCCTATGTTTTAATGGATCCTCAGTATGATAATGATATTGTGCGTATTGTTAATCCTAATTTTAAAATAGAAGAAAAAAAACAGCTTCAAGCTGCTTAAGAAAGTTAATTGCTTTCTTTTTTTATGTCATCTTTACTAGGCCCTTTTAAAAGATTCCCATCTATATCAAATTTAGAAGCGTGACAAGGACAGTCCCAAGTTAAATCATTATTATTAAAAATTAAAGTACAACCCATATGCGGACAATTGTTTTTGACATAATGTTTTTTTCCTTCTTCGTCGGTGTAAACACCATAATTAATACCATTTATTTTAACGATTTCACTTTTATTGTAAAAGTCCATATTTCTTTTTATTTTACCACTAATATAACGTTTAGTAATTAAGTAAGAGTCAGTTACAAAGCTTTTAATTTTTTCTTTAGATAAAGCTCGGTGAAGGCTGAATAAAGAGGCATAGTCATTGTCTTTGCCTTTAATTAAATCACTAATAATCTTACCGGCTAAAGTACTATTAATCATTCCCCATTTATTAAATCCTGTAATGATATACATGTTATCATGAAGAGAGCCAATATAAGGAAGAAAATCATTTGTTTTAATATCAGTTGTTGACCAGGAATATTCACTTTTTAATTTGAAATTATCGTGCAGATCTTTTTTTAATTTAATATAATCTTTTTTATAGTTTAATTTTATCGCAGTTTTATGACTATATCCGCCCAAAATAAGGTTATTTTCCCAGAACCTAATTGATTTAACTGGCTCATCAATACTGATGGCATCAAAATGCATGTTATTGCATTTTGTGCTTAACGCATATGATTTATAAGTTGAAAGTTTAAATGGCATAAGTCCTGGTGTAATAAAAAAGGGATAGTTACTGGCAAAAACTAGATATTTGGTTTTTATTTTATAATTTTCAGTATAAACAATATAGTTTCCGTCTTCTTTTATGAAATTTTTTACTGTTGTATTTTCATAAATAGTAGCCTTACAATTATTTGCGATATTATATAAATATTTTAAAGGATGAAAAACATAACCATCACCTTTAATCCCATAAATACTAGAGTAGTTACTAGGAAGCTTTTTTACTATTTCGGTTTTATAGTTAGTTTTATCAAAGAATTCTTTTAATTTTTTAATTTTATTAATATTGTTATGATTATTAGTGAAAACATAGCTATCTGTTTTTTCAAAATCACAATTAATATTATTAATTTTAATATTTTCTCTAATTAAATTTAAGCCATATAACTGGCTATTTAAATATTTTAAAGTTTTATTAAAACCAAAATTATTTAATAAATCATAATAAGTGTTTCCTTGCATAATATTAATTTTTCCCGTTGTATAACCGCTAGAACCACTTCCTATTTCTTTCATTTCTACCAAAGTAACTTTTAAATTACTATTATTTAAATAGTAAGCTGTTAATATACCACTTAAACCACCACCGACAATTAATACGTCGGTTTCTATATTTTTTTCTAGGGTCTGATATTTTTCTTTAGAAACATTTTCCCAAATACTTCGCATATTATCACCATTTATATTATGGAATCTTATTAAAAAATATTTAAAAAAAATTATAAATTTTAATTAAAATAAATTTTTATGTTAAGACAAGAGGAAAATGTGTTATAATGGATTTGTAGTTATTTGTCTCCTTAGCTCAGCTGGTAGAGCAGCAGACTCTTAATCTGTGGGTCTAGGGTTCGATTCCCTAAGGGGACACCATGTTGAAAATTAACGGCTTTTAATAAGTCGTTTTTATTATATAAATAGGTGAAGTTTTTGATATAAATTTGACATTCCTTTTTAGCATGTTATAATAAATGCCTAGAAAAGGAGGGCTTTTATGAAAATAGAGAATGATGTAATAGAATATGGTCCGGGTGATATTAGTTATCTTCCAAAAAAAGGTTTTAAATTACAGGAACCGGAAAGTCCAATTATTGAGATGTGGACCGAGGAAATGGAAAAATTAGAAAAGATAGAATCGGCTGTTACGAAGGGTACGGTAAGAATAATTATTGTTGCAGCTGGTCTATCTGTTATAGATGTTATTAATGGTTGTACTATTAATAATTCTGTTATTTCAACAGTGACTGATTTATTATCTATGATAAATATGTATTATGCCCTCTGGAATTTTGGGAATTATTGTTTTAAACTTTCAAAACGTCATAAATTTAAAACAGCTTTACTATATTATCATGATTTAAAGGAATATGAAAAGAGGTATTCAGAAGAACCATCAATCATAAATAATCCAACTTTAAAAGGAATATCTAGAAAGAAAATATTAAAAAGAGTAGATAAAGTTCAAAATAGTCATAAATAATGGCTATTTTTATTATTGTTTGTGATAAAATTAACAATTTGTAAAAAAATATTAAAAAATACTTGATTTATTGCATAAAATAATGTATACTTAAAAAGTCAAATGAATTGGATCTGTAGCTCAGTTGGTTAGAGCACACGCTTGATAAGCGTGGGGTCGTAGGTTCAAGTCCTACCAGATCCACCATATGGCCTGTTGGTGAAGCGGTCTAACACACATGCCTTTCACGCATGCACACACGGGTTCAAATCCCGTACAGGCTACCAAATTAGTTAATAATAAAATTTAATATAAATACTTTGAAGTGGAGAAGTAATGTAAGTAATTATTTAAAGAGAGTTAGCGGTTGGTGAAAGCTAATAATAATCTTATATGAATAACACCACGGAGTTACTTATCGAAATAATAGTAGAATAAGTCGGCTGTAATCCGTTACCATATTATAAGTTTCTTATAGAAACTATAAAGTGATCACAAAAGTGATAATTAAGGTGGTACCGCGAATTACAGTTATTCGTCCTTATGGATGTATAACTGTTTTTTGTTTAATTTGCCTGATTAGCTCAGTTGGTAGAGCGCGCGGCTGTTAACCGCTAGGTCGTAGGTTCGAGTCCTACATCAGGCGCCATGTATGCCTAATTAGCTCAGTTGGTAGAGCAAACGGCTGTTAACCGTTGGGTCGTAGGTTCGAGTCCTACATTAGGCGCCATATAATGCCTGATTAGCTCAGTTGGTAGAGCGCGCGGCT
>CALVRP010000001.1 GCA_944358665.1 uncultured Bacilli bacterium | reverse complement strand
ATATTTTAGTTAGCTAAAATGTTTTTGTATAATGAAGAATAATTTAAATAAAGTATTTAAAGTAGTAACAATTATTATAACGATTATAATAGTAATATTTATAGTTTATGCCGTAAAAGAAGGTATTGTTAATGATAAAAACAAATTAATAAATTATATTAGTTCTTTAGGAATTTACGCTCCTATATTTTTTGTTTTTCTGCAGGCTGCGCAAGTAGTTTTCCCTGTTATTCCAGGTGGGGCTAGTTGCTTAGCTGGCGTCTTAGCTTTTGGTCCAATTTATGGCTTTGTTTATAATTATATTGGTTTAGTATTGGGATCAATTATCGTCTTTTCTTTATCAAGAACCTATGGTCTTAAATTACTTAGAAAAATATTTAAGGAAGAGACTATTAATAAATATTTAAAATATATTAATCATGGGATTTTTACGAAAGTATTTTTCTTTGGTATTTTAATTCCTGGAGCTCCAGATGATTTACTTTGTTATGTATCAGGTATTAGTCAAATGAAATTTAAAACATTTTTCATTATTATTTTAATAGGTAAACCCCTTACTTTAATATTATATAGTTTGTTTGTGTATTTCCTTTAATTAGTTCCTGTCCAATTAATTGTAACGTTTTCGGCTCCCCAAGGCGCACCACTAATAGCATTTTCTTTTCTATTTATGTTTATAGTAGTTAATTTTGGCATAGAATTAACACCAACAAAAGCATTTATGTCAATAGTTTTTATACCACCACCAATATTGATGGTAGTTAAATTAGGCATGTGATATATAAATTTTGTTTTTAAATTTTCGATAGTATTTGGGATATTAAGAGTTTTTAAATTACCCATATTATATAGAGATAAATAGCCTAAGGTTTTAATATTTTCAGGAAAAATAATGTCACTAGCATTTCGGTTGCCATACGAATTTAACTCTTCCAAATTAATATTTCCATTTTCATCGTGATTATAAACAAAAGCATTTTCTCCTTCCATTAGGTTAGCTGTTGCAATAGCGCTACTCATAGTTTTTACCGTTGTTGGAATTTTAATACTAGTAAGATTATTCATCGTGAAGGCTTCTGCATTAATTACTTCTATGCCTTCTTGTAGTTCAACGCTAGTTAAATGATTAAACGCAAAGGCTTGATTTCCTATAGTCTTAACATTACCGGGTATTGTTAGAGTTGTAATGTTACATCTAAAGAAAGAAATTTTGCCGATATAATTTAGAGTATTTGGAAAAATAACTTTTGTAATGTTTTTCCAAGTAAATGGACCTGTTGCTTCTTCACCTGTACCAGTGCCGTCACCAATTCTAGTAATAGTTAAATTATTAATAGTACTAGGAATTTTTACGATAGAACCACATTCTTCATCATAATTAGTGATAGTACCAGTTCCATCACCATTATCACTGACAGTAAAACATTCTTCTGGGGTATTAATAATATTTCCTTTAGCAGTAATATTTAAATTAGTACTAAAAGCTGCATAACCAGCGGTCATAAATAGTAATACGCAAATTGTTGATCCAATAATAATTTTTCTTGAATTTTTACGTCTATGAATTCTTCTATATTTTTTCATAAAGCCACCACCTATTGTTTACATTATATCACAAATTCAAACCACCAGTGCATATAAATTGCACTGGTAGTTTGAAATAATGGTAATAGGGTGATATAATGAATGAGAAAATTAACTTTCATGATGACTATTATTATTATGATGTTGTAAGAAAAAATATCAAAAAATACCGCAAAATAGCGGGTATTACTCAACAGGAACTGGCCGATAGAGTTGGTATTACGATGCACTATATATCACAAATTGAAAGTGCGAATCCTAATAAGTATTTTACTTTAGTAATTATTGGCCGAATTGCTGATGCTTTAGAAATAGATATTCGCCAGCTATTTGATGGCGTGGAATAAGGTGGTATGATGAAAATACTAGTAATTGAAGATGATAAAAATATACGAGAGCAGTTAATAACTTTACTTAAAAACAATAATTATGAAGCTATTAGTATTGATGACTTTGAAAATAATATGGTGGAAAAAATAAAAAATATAGATTTTGATTTGCTACTATTAGATATTAATTTACCTAATCAAAATGGCTTTGATATTTGTAAAAGTCTTAGAGGGGAAATGCAAAAACCAATAATTTTTGTAACTAGTAGAACCGCCGAAGAAGATGAACTTAAAAGTATTTTAATTGGTGGTAATGATTTTATTACGAAACCTTACAATAAAATGATTCTTTTAGAAAAAATAAAAAGAGCTTTAAAACAAAATAATCCAGTTAACTATAAAGAATTAAAAGTTAAAGATGCTATATTAGATTTACATTTTTCTCTTTTAAAGTATAAAGATAGTGAAGTAGAACTTACTCGTAATGAGTTTAGAATTATGTATTATTTATTTCTAAATGCCGGTAAGGTTATGACTAAAGAAGAACTTTTAGATTATTTGTGGAATGATAAGTATTATTTAGATGAAAATATTTTAAATGTCAACATAAATAGACTTAGAAAAAAATTAGAAGAAATTGGTCTTGAAGGTTTTATAAAAACAGTTCGAGGGGAGGGCTACCAAATATGACGAAATATTTAGAACAGAGAATTTGGAGCATTATTTTTTATCTTTCCTTTTTAATTGTTTTGAGTATTTTTCTTTTAATAGTAGGTATTTCAGTTAGTTTGATTGTGTTATTAGTAGTAACTTTAATTAGTATATATATTGTATTTTTAATTTTAGAATATTATAATAAGAAAAAACATCACGATGAAATTATTAAGATAGTTGATGATTTAGAAGAAAAATACTTACTTTCAGAAATTATAAAAAAACCAAAATCTTTAGAGAATGAAGCTTATTATTATGCATTAAAAAAAGCAAGTATTGCGATGAATAATAAAATAAGCGAAATAAACAGTAAATATAAAGATTATGAAGATTATATTGAGAGTTTTGTTCATGAAATAAAAACTCCACTTTCAGCTTTATCTCTTTATGCGGATAATACAAATAATAATGAAATAAAAAAAGAACTATTTAAAATTGATAATTTATTAGAACAAGTTCTTTTTTATGCGAGAAGTGAAAATACAGAAAAAGATTATTTTGTTAAAGAAATAAATTTAGAAGATTTAATTCATGATATTTTATTAAACTACAAAGATTATATTTTGGCTAGAAAAAATACTTTAAAAATTCATGATTTGGGGAAAATAGTTTATACTGATGAAAAATGGCTTAAATTTATTATTAGACAAATTATTGGTAATGCTTTAAAATACATGAATAAAGAAGAAAATATTTTAGAAATATATAGTACGGAAGAAAAAAATAGTATTACGCTATGTATTAAAGATAATGGTATTGGTATAGAGAAAAGTGATTTGCCACGAATCTTTGAAAAAGGATTTACTGAAAAAAAAAAAAAAAAAGAATATTCAACGGGCCTTGGACTTTATTTGTGTAAAAAATTATGTGAAAGGTTAAACTTGAATATTGAAGCTGATTCAGTATATAATGAATATACTACTTTTAAAATAATTTTACCAAAAACAAAAATTTACAACCGGAAATAATAGATATGGGTGATAGTTTGAAGTTATTTAAGAATAATAAAAAAGATGTAATCAACATTGTTATATTAATTTGTTTGATATTTTTAATTATAATGACTGTTTTAAATTCTAATAATTTATTTGGTTCAATGAAAGACTGGGTTAGTCAACATGTCCAATTTGCGGACTATTTAAGAACTTTATTTTATGATAGTCATAACTTATTTCCTAGCTTTGCTTTTAATTTGGGTGCTGGAGAAAATATTTATAATATTTCTTATTATGGACTTTATAATCCAATAATTTTATTTTCTTATTTATTGCCGTTTGTCGATATGATTACTTACATCCAAATTTCTTCAATATTATGTGTAATAATAAGCACGGTTCTTTTATATTTCTTTATCAGGAAAAAATATGATACAAAGATATCTTTAATTGCTGGAATTATATTTTTAATGGCGGGGTGCCTTATATTCCATGCACATAGACATATTATGTTTATTAATTATTTTCCGTTTTTATTAATGGCTTTTTATGGTATTGATAAATATTTCACTGACAGTAAAAAAGGATTTCTCATCATTTCTATCTTTTTAATGATTTTAACTAGTTATTATTTTAGTGTTGTGGGAATACTTTCTTTATCTTTATATGGAGTTTATAAGTGTTTAGAAGTGAACAAAGGTATTACTTTAAAAGAGTTTTTCAAGGAAGCTTTAAAATATATCGGAATAATAATTATTCCAATACTTATGGCATGTATATTGCTTTTACCAACAATGTATGCGATGCTAGATGGTAGAGCGGAGACTAATAGTGAAGTGTCAATACTTTCTTTATTAGTTCCGACCTTTTCTACGCAGTATTTATTATATACAGCTTATACCTTAGGTATTAGCGCAATTGGTATTTTGGGAATAATTGCGGCTTATTTTAGTAAGAAAAAAGAAAATATTGTTTTGGCCATTATTCTAACAATTATCTTTGTTTTCCCAATATTTAATTATCTGTGCAATGGTGGCATGTATTTAAATGGAAAAGCTTTTATTCCGCTTTTACCACTTATGATTATTTTAATCTGTGATTTTTTAAATGATTTTAAAGATAAAAAAAGTAATATTTTAATTATAGTTTTAATTTCTTTAATTGTAGCCATTTTAAATGTTTTATATTTTTATCTTACCGGTGAAAAAGAATTGTTGCTATTTGTAATTGATATGACAGTACTAGTTATTATATTACTTATTTGTTATAAATTTAAAATTAATATAATTTTATATATTTACATTGTTTTGGTTTCATTAATTATTGTTCTTTCTAGTAATTATCATGATGAGTACGTTACAAAAGAAAAGTATAATAGTTTTAATTATGAAGAAACTGAAGAAAATGTCAAAGAAGTTTTAGAAACCGATAATAGTTTTTACCGAATGGCTGACGAGAGTGTTAAAATAGATAAAGCTAACCATATTTGCGATAGCGAATATTATTCTGGTAGTATTTATTCATCGCTTACAAATAATGATTA